>JAEUQZ010000261.1 GCA_016788965.1 Anaerolineae bacterium
ACGGTGGCCGCGTGGCGCACGGTGATCGCGGTGGTATTCCTGTGGATGGTGTACGCGCTGTTCGCCCGAAAGTACATTTATATTTACCCGGCGGGTTTGCTGGGGTGCGTGGTGATCGGTGTGGTGAACGGCATCGGTTCGCTGTTTTATTACGGCGGGCTGGGGATGCTGGACGCTTCGCAGGCACAATTGTTAAACGGGATGTACCTGATCTTCGCGGTGCTGCTCTCGCACCTCAACGGCGAGGAATTGGATACCCGGATGGTGCTGCGGGTGGTGCTGGCGGTGGTCGCGCTGGTGATTATCGCCGGCTTCGGGCACGGGCCGGTCAACTGGCTGGGTGTCGGGCTGATGCTGGCGAACGCGCTGATGTTCGCCGGGACGGTCATCCTGAGCCAGTACGTCCTGTATGAGATGCCCGCGCCGACGGTGACGCTCTACACACTGACGACCATGGCTGTGCTGGTGGCGATGGTCTGGGGAGCGGTGGGCACGCCGCTGACCCCGGCAGCGATCCAATCGGCGCTGCCGCCGATCTTCGCGCTGGCGATCACGACGGCACTGTCGCGGCTGTCGCTGTTCGCGGGGGTTAAGTTCTTCGGCAGTTTGCAGACGGCCGTGCTGGCCCTGACCGAGATCGGGGTGGCGCTGGCGCTGGCCTTCTTCGTCCTCGGCGACCGCCTGACTACCGTCCAGCTCATCGGCGTGGGCTTCCTGGCGGCCAGCATCCTGCTGATCCGGGCGAAGGACATTCTGCCGCACGGCATCAACCCGAACCGTCTGGTCTCCAACATCGCCGATGTCCAGTTCCAGTGGATCGCCTTCGATCAGGCTTTCGGCAAGCAGACCCCGGTCAATGCCGAGCAGCCGATCCATACCCCCAAGCTCACGACGCAGGAACTCCGCATGATCCGCGAGATGATGGGGGCGCGTAACGGGACGGTCAAGCCGCTTTCGGCCAACAAGAACGATTACGGCTACATCCACAAGCACGACCCGGATGCGTGACCGAGGCGGATAAAAGTGCCCGAAGTTGGGTCAGGTGGGATACGGAGAGCCATCCGATGCTGCCATGGGGCTGTGGAGATGGACCATAGAGACCACAGGAAAACCGCGTTCAAAGGTGTGGGGCTAAGGTGTATCCCATTGTCAAGACAGCAAAATGGGTGAAATATCGGTGGGTCGTTCTCCTTTCTTGAAATAGACAGATGCAGGTGTTTGGTAGTCGCGTGCATCCCCATCCGCCGCACGGCGCTTCATTGACGAACATCCCCAACTCGACATGCACGACTTTCCACCCGGCTGTCCCGACTTGAAACCGCAAGAGCATGTTTGGAAACTGACCCGTGAGGCTGTCGGGAATCTCGTGAACCATCGGCATATCGGCGCCTTGCGTCAGGCTTTTCAGTCCCACTTGGAAAATGCCCGCTTTGGCTTTGACCGGATTGAAAAATAACTCCCATCCATTTTATGCCATTCTGTTTTCCTTTGACCATTAGATACAGCGAACGCCCCTCGGCCTCAATCCGACCCCCGAATCACTGGGGGGAACTGCGGAGCGATTCCAGTCGTAGAATCACGGTTGGATGCAGAGAGTCGTGAGGTCAACAATGTTCTATGCTGTATCCAAATCCGATGTTCCTGTTGGCGGGGTCGCTGGACTTCACCGCCGAGGATTTGTTTGCCAATCGCGCCGGCCGCATGAGCGCCCGCCAGCGCGATCTACTGCTGCGCCGCCGCGCCCAGGTCCTGCTGCACTGGCTGCTGGTTGTCGCCGTCTGGGCGGCGCTGGGCCTGCTGCTCCGCCTGGGGATCGTCACTGTCGGCTTCATCGCCGCCTGCCTGATGAGCGGCGCAGTGCTGCACTGGCATCGCTTCGATGCCGATATGCGTGAGCGCGTCCAATCGCGGACGGGTTGGCTGCACATCCGGCAGCTCCCAGCCTGGCTGGTGCGGCGCTGGAGCGTGTGCGTCGAAGACGACTGCTTCGATATCCCCGCCCGTTCCCGCGCGGCCTTCGACGACCGCCGCCGCTACCGCCTGTACTACGCGGCGGGTTCGCGCACGCTGCTCTCGGCGGAAGTCGCCCGCTGAGCGCATCCCCATCCGCTGGGGGACGAAGCGCACCCCATTTGTCGTACAATGAAGAAGGACGAGTCAGCGTGGAAAGGAAATCCCTATGAAGCGCGATTCTCTGCCTCGTGAAGTCCTGGATCGAGTCGATGAGGAACTGCTGGCGGGCGAAGAGCTGCTCTGGGCAGGCCGCCCATCGGGGCTGTCCAGCGGCGCGATGACGTCTCCGACGGCCAAAGTGACGGCGCTCGTCGCGGTACTGACGGCGTTCGCAGTCTCGATGGGCGGGCTGATGATGATGCGCGGCTATCCCGCCATGTGGTGGGTACTGCTGATGATCGTCAGCCTGTCAATCATCGTCACCGCCAGCCCAATCTACCAGGCCATCCGGCGCAACCGCAGCACGGTCTATGCCGTGACCGACCGCCGGGCGCTGATCCTCGACGGGAACAGCGTCCAGTCCTATGGGGCGCGGGACATCGAGTTCATCGAACGCCGAATGGGGCGGTATGGGCGCGGCGACATCCTCTTTGCCCGTGAAGTCCATCCCAGCGGGGCAGCCATGTGGGGGACTGGCGGATTCAGCCGCCGCGCGGTCGAGATGTCGGTCGGCTTCTTCGGCATTGAAGACGCCCGCGCGGTTGAAGCGCTGATGCTGGAAGTCTTCCGCCCGGTGGAGGTCTATGGCGGCGACAAGCCCAAGCGCGATGCAGCCGAGGACGAGGATGACCTGTCGCTGGAAGCGGAGCCGGAGGATCGGCAGGCACAGCGTCGCTGATGGGACTTCCGCAGACTGACTCTGGAAGGGGTTACGGGGAATTGAAGGGGAGGCCGTATGAAGCGCGATTCGATTCCGCGTCAGGTACTCGACCGGGTAGATGAGGAACTGCTGGGAGGCGAAGAGGTACTGTGGATCGGGCGGCCATCTGGGATGGGAGCAGGCTTGAGCGCCCCGCTGAACATCATCGTACTCATGCTGCTGGTCGTGGGCTTCCTGGTTGGCATTTTCACCGGGTTGGAAGCCACGCCGATGATCTGCTTGGTGCTGTTGGGGATTCTCGCTCCGGTGGCGCTGCTGATCATCCCGCAGCAGATGCGCGGCCCGTGGAGCAGCCGCAGCACCGTCTACGCCGTGACCGACCGCCGGGCGCTCATCATCCGGGCAGACCGGGTGCAGTCCTACGGCCCGCGTGACATCCAGTTCATCGAGCGGCGGATGCGCCGCAATGGACGCGGCGATATCCTCTTCGCGCGGGAAGCGCGGGCAACTGGCAGCTATTATGGCGCTCGCCCCGACCTGATGTCGGTGGGCTTCTTCGGCATTGAAGACCCCCGCGCGGTCGAGGCGCTGATGCTGGAAGTCTTCCGCCCGGTGGAGGTTCACAGCACGGACAAGCCCAAGCACGATGCGGCTCCATCAGAGGATGATGCGCCGCTCGACTCCGAGCCGCGCCGCAGCCAGCGCCAGTGATCGAGCGCCGGCGGTCTATGGCCCGGACTGGATGTGATAGAGCGTCGCGTAGACGCCGCCCCGCGCGATCAGTTCCTCATGTGTGCCCTGTTCATCGATGCCTTCATCGGTCAGCACCAGGATACGCTGCGCCTTTCGGATCGTCGTCAGGCGATGGGCGATGACCAGCACGGTGCGCTCCTCAGCCAGCTTCTCCAGTGACTCCTGTACTGCTTTCTCGCTCTCGTTATCCAGTGAACTGGTCGCTTCATCAAACAGGATGATCGGCGGGTCTTTCAGGAAGACGCGGGCGATGCTCAGGCGCTGCTTCTGCCCGCCGGATAACTTGACCCCGAGCTGGCCGATGTCGGTGTCGTAGCCGTTGGGCAGCGCCATGATGAAGTCGTGCGCGTTCGCCTTCCGGGCTGCCTCGACGATTTCTGCCTGCGTCGCGCCCGGCTTTCCATAGTGGATGTTGTCCGCGACGGTTCCGCTGAACAGATACACATCCTGCTGAACGACGCCGATATTGCGCCGCAGCGAACGCAGCGTCACCTGACGAATGTCGTGACCATCGAGCAAGATATGCCCCTGCGTCGCCTCATAAAAGCGCGGGATGAGCGAGCAGAGCGTGGACTTGCCCACACCGGACGACCCCACCAGCGCCACATATTCGCCCGCCAGGATGTCGAGCGACAGGTTCTCCAGCACATAGTCGTGATCGTCATGATAGCGAAAGCTCACCTCGCGAAACCGGATCGCCCCTTGCACCCGTCCCAATTCGGCTGCATCCGGCGCATCGGTGATGTCCGGCGCGATCTCCATGATTTCCATGAAGCGGTTGAAGCCGGTGATCCCTTCCTGATACAGCCGGGCGAAGTTTTCTAGCTTGTGGATCGGCTCGACCATGATGCCCACATACAGCAGGAAGGTCAGCAACTCCGGCAGATCGAGCGTCTGCTGGACGATGGCTGCGCCGCCGAAAACGATGACGGCGATGGTGATGAGATGGGTGAAGACATGCACCCCCTGCCAGTGATAGGCCTCTGCCCGGTAGCCATCCGCCCGGCTGGCGATGAAGCGCCGGTTAGCGTCGGCGAACTTGTCGCGCTCGATGGCTTCATTGGTGAAGGACTTGACGACGCGGATGCCGGCCAGTGTTTCTTCGAGCTGAGCGTTTACGTCACCGATCCGCGCCTTGCTCGCTCCCAGCGCGATGCCCACCCGCTTCTGGAAAACCAGCGCATAGACCGCCATGAACGGCAGGAACAGGAAGGTGATGAGCGTCAGTTCAACATTGATGGTCAGCAGGATGACGAAGCTGCCGACGAACTTCAGCAGTGACAGAACCAGGTCTTCCGGGCCATGATGACACAGCTCGGAAATCCAGAACAGATCGTTGCTGATACGCGACATCAACTGCCCGGTCTTCTGCTCATCGTAGAAGCGGAACGAGAGCTGCTGGTAATGATCGAACAACTCGGCGCGCATATCACTTTCCATCAGCGCGCCCATCACATGTCCGCGATAATCGACGAACAGGTTGCACAGCGTATGCAGTGCCAGCAACCCCAGCATCAGCGCCCCCATCGCGTACATCTGATTGAGCGTGTCGGGCGTGATCTCGCCCAGCACATTGCGGGTGATAAAACTGGCGCAGAGAGGCAGTGCCAGCGATACAGTGGACACAATGAAGGCGCTGCCCATCAGGATCAGGAGCAAACGCCGGTAGGGTCGATAGTAGGAGAAGAACTTGCGGACTCGAACGCTCACGAGGCTGCTCCTCAAGCATGGACGGGTTCAGAAGGCGCTGTGCGGACAGCCTGAAGATGGCGCGGCCGTCCTTCAGGCTGATCGGCGGCCTGTGCGGTGTGCAGCACAAGACGATGACCTCACACTCGGAGGCTGTCAGACCCGCTCGTATGGAAGTGGCGCTTGGAGGAGAGCTACAGCTAACGGAGGAAACCAGCCGGGAATCAGACCCGCTCAGTCACCTATGCCACGCGCTACCGAGGGGGCTGCCTTGACCGTTGAATTGGGGTTCGTGAATGACATGATGTGTCCCCTATCCTCGTGACTGTCGATGCGCTGAGAGCATCCTAACACGAGACAGGCTTTCGAGCAAGCGGGGCGTAATGCGCCCCTACAGACCACAAGGGTTCGTAGGGGCGCGTAAAGATGCAACACAGCCAGTGAGGATGCACTACCCGAAGCGCAGGGCATCCACGGCTGGATAGAAGACTCTACGAACCAGATCGGGGCGCTCGTTGGACGGACTGGTGAGCAGGATCATCAGTGTCCCGCTGCGCGTCTCCGCCAGCGCCAGATCATACGACAGCGACTGGTATTCGGTCTCGTAGAGCGTCCACTGGAAGCCGTTGGCCGCGCGCGTCCCGCTGGGCTGGAGCAGCCGCCCCAAGCCGAACTGCTCGGCAATCGTGCCACTGACCTGGCTGGCCGTCGCTCCCTCGATGAAGTGGTGCATGAGCATCACCTCGTCACTGCCGGGACGCACATACGTGCCGGGATAATATTCCTCCCAGGCTTCAGGCCGCATCCCCCGCAGCCCGTAGTCCTCGTCCTCGAAGGGAACCAGGGTCAGGCTCTTATCCACCACCGTGAAGCTGGGTTGCAGCATGTCCCGAATGCAGCTTCCATCCGGCGACCGGCTGGGATCGTCCAGGAAGGCCATTGCCATGCTCATCGGGCACATGTCGGAGACGCTCGTCCCGTGGCCCAGGCCGGGATACTCGTAGAAGTAGCTGTGATCGAGGAAGGCCGCCGTGAACTGTCCCCACGCGGGCGGCGTGATCGGGTCGTACTGCCCGGTCATCACCAGCGTGGGGATGCTGCTGGTGACGGGCAGGTTTTCTTTCGGATCAGGCAGCCCCGCGCCCCAGAGTGAGCAAACCTCGAAGAGCGTCTGCCCCAGATTGGGAGCTTCATCCAGGAAGCCGCGCAGATCAGGATAGGCCGCGACCGCCGACTCGTACTCCGCCAGCGAGGTGAAGGACTGTTCCTCGTTGCACTGCACCGAGTAGAGCATCCCCAGGCTCAGCCCCTCTTCATCGTAGAGGATGCTCGCCAGCACGTTGCCCATCAGCACATAGTTGCCCTCGGCGACGTTGGCGATCACCTGTGGCAGATCAGGCAGCCACTGCTGCGAATACAACATGCCGAAGATGACGCGCACCAGCAGGTTGCCGTCCACCAGCACATCGTAGCGGCGGTCATAGCGCGGATGCGTGATCGTCACAATGCCCGGCTCCTGGTTCAGCCGCTCGACCGTCTGGTAGAAAGCGGCCTTCAGGTTGGGATAGGCGCTGGCGCAGGTTGCGTCCTCCGCGCAGGCCGTGAAGAGCACATCCAACGCCCGCGCCGCGTTCGCGGCCGCGTCGGCCATGCCGTTGACCTGCGGTGGATAGACCGAGTCGATGATGACGCTGCGGATGCCCGCCGGGAAGTCGCGCATGGTGGTCAGCGCCAGCCGAGTCCCGTAGGAAATCCCGTACAGGTTCCAGGACTCGTAGCCCAAGACTGTCCGCAAATCCTCCAGGTCGGCGGCGCTGGCGGCGCTGTTGTAGGCCGTCAGATCGATTCCAGAGTTCGACAGGCGGTCGCGGCAGGTACGGAAGGCATCCACCACCAGCCGCAACCGTTCGGACTGCGGCAGATTTTCGTCGAGGATGTCATACAGCAGGCTGCTGTATTCCGGGCAGCCCAGCCGGGGTGTCGAGTAGCCCGTGCCGCGCTG
>JAEUQZ010000262.1 GCA_016788965.1 Anaerolineae bacterium
AAAACCATTTGGTGTCTTATGAATGCTTGCATAACGCTTCTCTCAAGGTTGGCGAAAACAAACGGTAGGGATCAGGGATTGAGGGAGGCAGAGGGGCGGCATCAGCGGAGGTAGGGGGTGGTGATGGCGGGGATGGGCGGCTTCTGCATGTCGTCGGGGACGGGGAGGCCGAGCAGGGTCAGCACGGTCGGGGCGATCTGCATGAGGTGCATTCCTTCGATGGGCTGGCCGCCGAGATCGCGGCGGGGGTCGGCGTAGATGAGCATCCCGAACTGGGCGTGGTTGGCGTCGTCGGGGCCGGTGTCGTTCTCGAAAACGTGGAGCCTGTTCCAGCCGACGCTGCCGATGGAGCGCCAGGAGAGATCGCCGAAGTAGACGAGCAGATCAGGGGGAACGCCGCGCACGCGGTGGTAGAGCGGCTCCGGCCTGAAGCAGCGGGTTCCGATGGGTTGGCCGCGGTCATCGCCAAGCATCTCCAGCCTGACGGCGAGTTCGTCGCGGAGGGCGTCGTAGCCGGAGGCGGGAACGATGCCCTGGGGTTCGCGGCCTTCGAGGTTGATGAAGACGCGGCCATAATAGCCGCCGTCGCCCCAGGCGCGCGTGCGGCTCCAATCGACGCGCAACTGATCGAATTTGACGGGGCCGCCGGATAAATCGGGCGGCTCGGCCAGCACGAGATAACCTTCGCGGATGAGCCACTCGTTCAAACAGATGCCGCCATCCATCTTCTTCGCGCCGTGGTCGGAGACGACGAAAACCAGGGTGTCGTCATCGAAGGTCTGGAGCAGGCTGGCGATCTCCGAATCGACCAGGCGGTAGTAGTCGAGGATGGCATCCTTGAAGGGCGAGGCGGGATCGTGCTGGCGGTGGGTCGGGTCGAGGTCTTTCCAGAAACCGTGGTGCATCCGGTCTACGCCGATCTCGACCATGATGAAGAAGTCCCAATCGGCGGAGCGGGTGAGATGGCGGGCGACCTCGAAGCGGGCACGGGTCATATGGTGAATTTGGTCGCGGAGCCAGGCTTTATCGGTGGTGCGGAAGCCTTTGACATCGACCTGGTAGTCGTCCACCCAGGCGGCGATGGAGTCGCGCAGGTTGGGCGGGTAGGTGTACTCGTGGGTGGTATCCGGCGTGAGGAAGCAGCTCACCATCTGGCCGTTGAGGGGGCGGGGCGGATAGGTCTGAGGGACGCCGAGGACGATGCTGCGCTTGCCGGCGGCGGAGAGGATGTCCCAAAGACGGGGTTCACGGATGGAGAGCGCATTGGCGACGGCGAGACCGTGGTAGGAGTGATCCTTGCGGTTGCGGAAGCCATAGACGCCGAGCGTGCCGGGGTCTTTGCCGGACATCATGCAGGACCAGGCTGGGACGGTGATGGCGGGGATGACGCTTTCGAGCGGCCCGTAGAGTCCGCGCTGGCGGAGGCGGGTGAGGGTGGGGAGTTGATCCGGCCAGCGGTCGAAGACGAGTTCGGGCGCGGCGCAGTCCAGGCCGATGATGGCGACACGGCGGCGGGCGGGTGAACGGCGGTTGAGCAGGCGCTGGAGGGTCATGAGGGGAGGTTATCCGTGGAAACCAGAGGAATTGAACCACAGAGAAGCAAAGAAGAATTCTAACCACAGAGACACAGAGGACACAGAGGACACAGAGGAATACGGAGGGGGTGGAATGAGCAATATGGTCATGGGTGGCTTGGGCTGAGGGTTATTCAAGGCTGGGTGGGAGGTGGGGTGTTGAGGCGCTTGAGGAAGCGTTCGATCTCGACGATGACGCGGGTGTGGGCGGCTTCGCCGATGCGCTGGCGTTCATCCCAGGCTTCGATGTGAAAGTGAATCTGGCGGCCTTCGACGGCGCGAACCTCGGCGCGGGCGCGGACGGTCTGGCCGAGGGGGGTGGCGGCGAGATGGCTGACTTCGATGCGCGTGCCGACGGTGGTCTGGCCTTCGGGCAGGCGGCCTTCAATGGCGGCGACGGCGGCAGCTTCCATCAGGGCGACAAGGGCAGGGGTGGCGAAGACGGGCAGGCTGCCGCTGCCCATCGCCTGGGCGGTGAGCGGGTCGGTGACGGTGAAGGTGTGTTCAGCGGTGAGGCCGGGGGTGATGGTGTCCATGCGATCCTTTTCAGCGGACGCCCAGAAGGGCGTCCCTACGAGAGCGGTGTTCTGGTCGTGAATCAGCCGCCGAGGGCGTGGCGGAGGAGTTGATAGAAGCCGTTCACATCGACGCGGGTGACGATATCGACGTTGGGGGTGGACTGGGCGCGGAAGCGGTAATCGACGACGGTCTGGGCGCGGGTGTGTTCCCCGACGAGGGCGACGGTGACGTGACGGCGTTCTTCTTCCAGGATCAGGAGGCGATCCAGGGCGAGGGCCATCGCCAGCGGATCAGGCAGGAGGTAGCCGAGGCGGCCGGACATGCCGCGGATCAGGGAGACGATGCGGCCGCTGATGCCCTTGAAGAAGCGGCCTTCCGGCGTGGGGATGGCGGCGAGGGCGTCGTACCGTTCCCAATTCAGCGGGTGGTGCAGGGTGGTCTCCCAGGAGAGCATGGTCGCCAGCGGGAAGGATTCCAGGGTGATGTAAGCGGCTTCGGGATCACCGAGGATGTTGAACTCGGCGGTGGGATTGGTGGCGTTGCCCTGGCCGGCGATGGTTCCGCCCATGAAGATGAACTCTTTGACGCGCAAGGGGAAGTGCGGATCGAGGCGGGCGGCCAGGGCGAGATTGGTCAGCGGCGCGAGGGCGACGATGGTCAGTTCGCCGGGATACTGGCGGGTGAGGCGCAGGAGGGCATCGACGGCGTGTTCGCGTTCAGGCTGGCGGGCGGATGGGGCGGGGCGGTCAGGCCAATCGCCGAGGCCGTCGCCGCCGTGGACCTCTTCAGCATGGAGGCCGTTGGGCATCAAGGGCTGCGCGGCTCCACGATAGACGGGGATAGTTGCGCCCATGACATCCAGCACGGTGAGGACGTTGGGCACAACTTTATCGAGGTGGACGTTGCCGGTGACGGTGGTGATGGCTTCGACGGTGACGCCGGGATGTCGCAGGGCAAGCATGATGGCCTGGGCGTCGTCTACTCCGGCATCGGTGTCGATAATCAAGCGCATGGTGCAGTCCTTCGCGTCAGGAATGAGGTGACACAAGATACGCCGAAAGGCGGCGCGCCGTCAAGCTGAAAATGGCGGCGGCATCGACCAGCCCGGCGATGTCTATGTATTCATCGACGGCGTGGGCGTTTTCCCCGGTGGGGCCGAAACCGCAGATGGTGGGGATGCCGCGCTCGATGAGCAGGTAGCCTTCGTTGGCGGGGCCAGCGACGACCCGTTCAGAGGATTTGCCTTTAACGATGCGGAGGGACTCTTCCAACGCGGTGACGACAGCCGCATTGGGATCACAGAGGGTGGAGGGCGCGTCGATGAGGAGGTCACGCTGGAAGCGCAGGCCGGGGCGCTGCCGCTCAATGTGGGCTTGCAGGTTGTCGATCAGGCGGTCGAGATCGGGGCGGGTGTATTCGGGGGTGAGGCGGATATCGACGAGCGCCTCGCAGCGATCCGGGACGATGTTGATGCTGGTTCCGCCGCTGATGAGCGTGCCGGGGGTGATGACGGTGCGGAAACGCTCGAAGTAGGGGGCGTGGGAGCTTTCCAGGTGGAGGGTTTCGAGGGCGACGAGGAGCCGGGCCATACCGGTGACGGCGTTGGCTCCGGCGGTCTGGTTCTGCCATTCTTCGGAGCCGGTGTGGACGGACTGGCCGCGGCAGGTCAGGCGGTAACGCACCAGGCCGCGATGCCCCAGGGTGATCTGGTCGCCGGAGTAGGCGTAGATCGCGCCGAGGCCGCTGAGCAGGCCGTGGGCGTGGAGGTACTTGATGCCGAGCGTACCGGTCGCGCCGGTTTCTTCATCGGGGACGCAGATGAGCTGGGCGCGTCCGCCGTGGAGGGCGGCGGGGGTGTTCTTCAGCGCGGCGAGGGCGATCAGAGCGGCGCTCATGCCGCCTTTGGTATCGATAGCGCCGCGGCCGTAAATGCGACCCTGGGCGATGTGACCGGAGTAGGGCGGGTGCGTCCAGAGGGACTCATCGCCGGGGGGCACGGTATCGAGATGGCCGAGGAGGAGCAGTCCGGTCGCGCCATCCGGGGCGGTGCTGACGATGAGGTTGGGGCGGTCGGGCAGGTCGCCGACGATCTGGGCATGCAGGCCCAGGTGTTCGGCCTGGGCCGCGATGACCTCGGCGAGGTCACGCTCCGGGTGAAGGCCGTTGACCGAGGGAGTCTGGATGAGGCGGGCGCAGCCATCGACCAGAGCGGACTCGGATTGGCGGATGTAGTCGATGAGGGCAGTATCGATGGCATCAGGCACGGGCGCACCTGAAGAGGGAAGATGAACCGCAAAGACGCAAAGAACGCAAAGGAAGAATCATTCCAGCGGATTCCCGTAGAGAAGCCTCACCTATCGGGTGATGTTAGCCCGGTTTGACGAGTTTGGCTACGGGTTCGGGTGGGCCGAGGGTGACAGGAATGGCGACGCGGATGCGGGTTCCCTGGTTGGGGGCGCTTTCCAGCGTGAGGGTCGCGTTGAGGCGGGCGGCGCGTTCGCGCATGGATTGCAGCCCCAGATGGCCGGGGAAGCGGCCGCTGGTGTCGAAGCCGACGCCGTTGTCGGCGATGGTCAGGATAAGCTGGTCGTTTTCACAGAAGACTTCCAGACGGACTTCTGAGGCGCGGGCGTGCTTGACGGTGTTGTGGAGGGCTTCGCGGGCGATCCGGTAGACGCTCTCTTTGGTTTCCAGTGGGATGGTGGGTTCACCGCAGAATTCGGTGAGTACCTTGAGTTGGTAGCGGGCCTGAAGAGCGGAAGCCTGCTTCTGAAGGGCTGCGACCAGCCCATCGTTTTCCAGGGATTCGGGGCGCAGTTCAAAGATGAGGGCACGCATCTCGGTCAGGCCGGCATCAGCCAGGGCGAGGATGTAGTCGAGCGGTTCCTGAAGGCGGGAGGGATCGCGGTCGAGGAGGGTGCGGGCAGTGCGCGTGCCGAGGACGATGCCGTAGAGCGCCTGCGAGACGGAATCGTGCAGTTCGCGGGCGAGGCGGTTGCGCTCTTCCAGCGAGGCCATGGACTGGGCCTGCTCCGCGTAGGATTCGGCGCGGCGGCGGGCGGCTTCCATGATGTCGATCAGGCGCATCCGTTCGATGGCGGCTGTGACCAGATCGGCGATGCCGGTGGCGAGGCGTTTCTCGTGCGGGGTGAAGCCGCGCGGGTGCGACTCGGTGAAGATGACGCCGCCCATCCAACGGCTGCCGATGCCGAGGCTGACGCTCAGGGTGGCGTGAATGCCGTCGTCGATCAGGCTGGCGCGGGTGGCGGCATCCAGGTCGGGGGCGTGGCGCACGTCGGTGATGGTCGAGAGTCCGGCGCGGGGAATGACGCGACTGATGGCGGTTCCGGCCAGCGGGAGGCGTTCAGCATAGGTGCAGTCTTCGTCCGGCAGCAGGTTGAGCAGGTTGATTTCGACGGCATCTTCGTAGTCGTAGTTCTCGAAGATCGCCAATGTGATCCGCGTGCGGGCGAATTCGAGTTTGGAAAGGGCCGTGCCGATCTCCGGGATCGACTGACTGGCGTTGATGGCTTCGCTGGCGCGGTAGAGGAGTTCGGCTTCGCGGCGGGCCTGACGTTCGGCGCGGTAGGCGCGGCCTTTGGCGACGACCGGGGCGAGGCTCTGAAGCAGGGCGGTGTAGATGTGGCGTTCATCGGCGCTGAAGCGGTGGTGCTGGTTCCATTCGATCAGCAGAAGCCCCTGCCAGCGGCCTTCGCTCTGCAAGGGCAGCAGGACGAGGGAGCGAGTTGGCATCCGGGCGATGTCGCGGCGTTTATCGGGGGTCAGGCGTTCGTCGTTGAGCAGGTCTTCGATGAACACGGGGGAATCGGGATTGGCCTGCCAGATGGGCATGAGGTTGAAGTCCGAGGCCAGAATGGGCGTCCGCATCTCCGGTTCGTCCAGGTGGAGCTGCCCGTTCTCCCAGTAGGCCTGGAGGGTCGCCATCTCGGGTTCGCCGCGCTCATCGACTTCGAGATAGTAGAGGGTGATGTGCCGGGGTTTCTCCTGTTCGCTGTAGAGGGCGACGGCGGAAACAATTTCACCTTCGCTGGCGGCCTGGGAGAGGGCAGTATTGACCTTGACAAGCTGTTCGGCGCGGAGGCGGGCGGTCTCGGTCGCCATCCTGAGACGGATGCGTTCCAGCGCGGCGACGGCGAGATCACCGATGCCGGCGACGAGGCGTTTTTCACGGGGGGTATAACTGCGAACTTTGCTATCGCGGATGCCGATGGTTCCCATCCAGTGTTTATCCAGCGAGAGCGAAATGCCGAGAATGGAACGCACGCCAGACTGCAAATAGCTGCGGCGGATGGCTTCGTCCGTATCGGGATCGTTGGCAATGTCTTCGTGGAAGAACAAGCCCTGGCGCGGCATGGTTTTGAGGGCAGGCCAGGCGTTGACCGGCCAGCGCATGGCCCGCGGGCCGGTGTCGCTGGAGGCGACAATTTCGACGTAGTTGGCCGTATCGTAGTCGAAGTTCTCGAAGACGTTGAGGGTCACGCCGCGATTGCCGAGGTTCATGAGGGCAATGGCGGCGACGATTTCTTCCAGGCTGTTGGCGGCGTTGATGGCTTCGCTGGCGCGGTAGAGCAGTTCGCTTTCGCGGCGGGCGTCCTGCTCAGCCAGATACGCGCGGCGGCGGGCGATGACGGAGGCGGCGGTGGGCATCAAGGCGGCCAGGAGATGGCGCATTTCACGAGGGAACTGCTGTGGGTCTTTCCAGGCGAAGGTCAGGATACCCTGAAGCTGCTCGGCGGAGAGCAGTGGGATGAGGATCGACGCGCCCCAACCCACGACGCGCAGGAAGCTCTGCACGGCTTCATCCTGAAGGCGCTGGTCGGAAGCGGTGTCTTCGACAAGGATGATGGCGCTCTGACCGGAGAGTGCGAGCCGGAGGATCGGGTAATTCTCAATGGGAAAAGCAGCGATGGGCATCAGACTGGGCGGGAGGGGGCTGCTGCCATCACTGGAACGCAGGCCAACGATGTGGAAGGTCTCGGCTTCATCGGCATTGACGTAAGCCAACATGGACAAGGCCGCGCCGTAGCGTTCAGCGAGGCTGGCGACGGCCATCAGGATGCTGTCTTCATCGTGCGCCTGAGAGAGGGCGGCGTTGATCTTCGCCAGCCATTCGGCGCGCTGGCGGGAGGCTTCGGTTTCCATCTGGAGGCG
>JAEUQZ010000263.1:0-6958 GCA_016788965.1 Anaerolineae bacterium
AGCTTATAGCTTATAGAAATACAAATCCATTATATTATTTGTCGCAACTGTCGTCAGTGTCGGATTGTCCGAAATGTCGTCCACGCCGGACGATTGTTGCGGCAATTTCGGCAATTGCGACGCGAAATGTTGAAAAAGTCGCAAAAATTGCAAATGTTGCAGTTGCAACTGCGTGATTCCGGCAACATTTCCCCTCAGACTTGATCCCGGATGCGAAACGATAAGAATGATAAGAATGAGAATCGCCCGATTTTCTCACATTTCGCATCGGGGGTAGCCTCGGACGCCAAGAATGGCGTCCGTACCTGTCCGTATCCTCACGATAGCACAAAACGAGGCCGAAAGGGTGACATTATTGTCACTCTTTGCGGGGGAAATTGGGCAGGCGAGTCTTCGTAGGGCCGAATGGTGGTTTGGCGTCGCCCAGCCATGTAATGGCCGGGCTAGGCGAAGACCGCCCCCTCCAGGGGTTCTGGAAGACGGGCGCGGCTGTTTCGGGAAATCCCCGACGCCAAGAATGGCGTCCCTACGAAGACGGTGGTTGAGGGAAGCGAGCGTCTATTTTCAAGGGAGACGCAGAGGACGCAGAGAAATACGGAGGGCGCGGGATGAGGCCGGGGGCGAAATGGCTGAGACTCAGCCAAATACAGCAACCTGTTTTTCTCGAATACCTCCATGTCACTCCGCATTTTCCCTATACCATACACAATCTCGTCCCCAAATCATATTAATGTAGTTTGCGCCGATTATAGTATAATGATCTATACAGATAATTAGGCCTTCCCAACTTCAAGAAGGGTTCACTTCGCTCATGAGTCTTGAACCGCGCCCTACTCAGACCAGAATAAAACATGAGATATTGCAGGAGTATCTGAAGTCCTGGGGGTATATCATCACAGGCGGCCTCCGAAGCATCTACTCAAGAGTGACACCTTCCAGTCGAAAGCTAACAACACGCTTCGTATATGTTGACTGTTTTGCCTATAAGGGGGCTTACGCCCCTGAGAATGGGATCGAAGTGTTCGGTTCCCCTATCATTGGAATTGATAGTCTTGATCGATTGGCACATCATTTTGTGGAACAAAACGGAGTGTTCCCCGACACTTATGCAATTCTTGTTGAAGAGGACAAAGAGAACTACAGGTTCCTGCTCAACCTACTCAATAACAAATATCCCTCTCGTGTCCGAGAAACAACGGATCTGTCATCGCTGCAATCGGGTGAAATCGCCATTATCAATGATGACTACACCCATTGGATAGACCAGATCAGCGACTTCACTGGACAGCAATATACATGGACATTCTATCTGCTTGATCCGTATGGACCCAAAGGTCTTCAGTTGGATGTCGTTGGTCGCATCATTTCACAGGAACATGCAGATGTGATCATCAATCTCATGTATCAGGACTTACACAAGAAGACCGGATCAGCGGCAAAGGCGCAACCTTACCAGGGACATACTCCGCACCTTGAATACTGGGATCGCCTGTATGGTAGTCAGGGATGGAGACAAATCTCGGACAGGTACTACACGGGTCAGATCGACAAAGAGCAAATGGAGGCAGATCTTGTCGATCTCTATCGAAAAGTCCTCATGGAATATGACGCGAGTGTAGCAGTAAAGCGAATTCCTCTTAAGTTCGAGGATCGTGACAGGACGATGTTTTACCTGTTCCTGACAACTCATGATGGAACTGGTGCGCTAAAAATGAATGAAATTCTAGATGGCGCGAAAATCAAGGAATATGACTACCGACAGGAAGCAAGAACACTTCGAACTCTTCAGCCCACCTTATTTGATCTTGATCCTCACGAAGACCCATTGCGTCCACAACCGGGGGACCATGACATCGATGAAGTAGCGCGGTTGATTCATGCTACCTTTGCAGGAAAAACGGTCACTTTTCGTGAGGTTCTGGCTGCGTTAGCTGATAGACCCTTTTATGAAGATCAGGTCAAGAAAGCTATGACCCGACTCAAGAAATCGAATACATGTCACTATGACAAGCTAAGCCACAGAGAACAGATCAGATTCACTTAGCGGCAGTGCTGGAAAATCCTCTCTCCATGAACTGGAGGGCCAGTCGAGATTTCCTTTGAAAAACACTGCGGTTTCTTCATCGTCAAATAGCTGCAACAGATTCTCGACCCAGTCGGGTTCAGGTTGATAGGTCTTAGGCCCATTCGTGGCAGCGCCGATTACAGCCCACTGCAAATGAGCACCTTTGAGCAATGGGGCAATGTCGAAAGATAGGGGTTCAACGCTCATCCATTTCACAGCAGCATGAACTTGACTTAAGACATCCACTTGCCGCTTAACCATTCGTTTCTGCTGTGTATGGGAAAGTCTGCGGCCGAACATGAAGCTTGGGGGTGCGCTCACTCCGACCCATACATTGGGAGGAAAGTCAAACTCCCACAACCGAGGCGCATTCTTGGTCAGCAGTTGAAACTGATGCCAGTGTGCTTGCCGACAGACATTTAGTACCTGGTCGATTTCCTCACTGGGAACCCAATGCCCCATTAGATCGCTCATGCTGTCGAGAAAGATTCGAGAAGGCAGTTTGAGCTTAAGAGGTTCATTCAAGACATGAGGATTCCAGTAGTGATGCTCAAATCCATTCGGATAGGCATGTTGAGCAACTCGTTCTGCTACGGTCTCAGCATAGCATTCGGCTACTGTTCCATCGGGCATTTCCCAACGACAAGCGTGGTTGCAACCACGCACAGGATTCCAGGTAAAATCCGTCCATTCAATTCCGCGACCACCTGAAGACTTTTTCTGCTTATTCATGTTATCACCTATACACCAATCTATATTACATTATCGTGATCTGGCTGATATTTGCCAATCGCATCAATGAAAGAACTTTTGTTCTATTGATAGAATAATCGAGATTGTCATTGGAATCAATAGGCGGTTGTATGAAAACACATACAACCGCCTATCATGATGTTCTCTACTGCGGGGTGTTGAGCTTGACGAGGGCGTCGCCGAGGGTCTGGACGATGGTGTCCACTTCGGCGGCGGTGATGGTCAGCGGGGGGGAGAAGGCCAGCGCATTGCCGACCACGCGCGTCCGCAGCCCCATGCTCATGGCGGTGTTGGCGATCTGATTGCCAAAGGCCATATCCGGCTGGCGCGACTGCTTGTCCTTGACGATCTCGACGCCGCAGAGCAGCCCCTTGCCGCGCACATTATCGACCTGCGGGAATTCGAGCAGGCCCTCCAAGCCCTTGAGCAGGCGCTCACCGAGGACGCGGGAATTCTCGACCAGGCCATCGCGCTCGATGATCTCGACGTTCCGCAGGCCGACGGCGCAGGCGGTGGCATGGCCGGAATAGGTGAAGCCGTGCATCCAGGAGTCGGCGTCGGGGGCGTTCCAGATGACGTCTTTGATGGCGTCGGTGATCTGCATCCCGCCGAGGGGGATATAGCCGCTGGTGATACCTTTGGCGAAGGAGAGGATGTCCGGCTGGACGCCCCAGTGCGTCAGCCCGAACATCTGCCCGGTGCGGCCAAAGCCGGTGATGACCTCATCAGCGATGAAAAGGACTTCGTACTTATCGCAGATGGCGCGCACCAGCGGGAAGTAATCATCGGGCGGGACGATGACGCCGCCGACGCCCTGGATCGGCTCGGCGATGAAAGCGGCAACGGTCTCCGGGCCTTCGCGGAGGATGGCTTCTTCGAGGGCGCGGGCGGCGGCCTGCCCAACAGTTTCGCCGGGGCGGAGGTCGCCCTCGTAGCGGTGGGGGTTGGGATTGGGGATGTGCAGGAAGCCGGGCACGAGCGGGCCGAAAGGCGTGTGGTAGCGGCTGATGCCCGTGGCGCTGGTCGCGCCCATGGAGATGCCGTGGTAAGCGGCGTTGCGGGCGATGATCTTGATCTTCTCCGGCTTGCCCAGACGCCGCCAGTAGTAGCGGGCGGTCTTGAAGGCGGTCTCGTTGGATTCGGAGCCGCCGGAGGTGAAGCAGGTGGTCTTCAGGGCGGGGTAGGCGTAACCGCTGAGCTTGTCGGCCAGGCGGATCGACGGCAGGTTGGACATGCCGGCGAAGTTAGAGGTGAAGGGCAGTTGCAGCATCTGGTCGCGGGCGACATCGGGCAGCTCGGTGTTGCCATAACCGATGTTGACGTTCCAGAGGCCGGCCATGCCGTCGAGGATGCGGCGGCCATCAGTGGTGTAGAGGTAGACTCCCTCGGCGCGTTCAACCACGACGGGATTGGTATGGCGGGCGGCGTTTTGCAGCGGGTGAAGCTGCTTCTGATCCTGCTCCACCCAGGCGGCGTAATCCTGTTCCATTGTTACCATGAAAGCACTCCTTTTGGGATGATGCCGCCGATTGTACCTTAAGGGTAGCGCGGCTCACCAGCACCGGACGCTTATGCGGTTCTAACATTGCCTTGTTATAACCACCGGAGAGCCGAACGAATTCAATGCAAGTGGAGTCTTTGTGGATATGGCCGAAACGTTTACGTTTCAAGCAGAAATACAGCAGCTTCTCGATATTCTGGTGCATTCGCTGTACACCGAGCGCGAAATCTTCCTGCGCGAGCTGGTGTCGAATGCGTCGGATGCGCTCAACCGCGTGCAGTTCGAGCAGCTCACCAACCGGGACATCCTGGATGCGGACGCGGAACTGGCGATTGAGATTCATGTCGATGAAGCGGCCAACACGCTGACCATCAGCGATACGGGCATCGGCATGACGCATGACGATCTGGTGAACAACCTGGGCATCATTGCCCGCAGCGGGGCCAAAGCCTTCATCGAGGCGATGAAGCAGTCCGGCAGCGCCGCGCCCAGCACCGATGTGATCGGGCAGTTCGGCGTGGGGTTCTATTCGGTGTTCATGGTGGCGGACAAGGTGCGGGTGGTCTCGCGGTCGCATCTTCAGGATGGGCAGGCCTTCGCCTGGGAATCGACGGGCGGGGCGACCTACACCATCGAGCCGGGCGAGCGCGAGTCACGCGGGACGGATGTGACCGTCTATCTGAAGGAAGACGCCAAAGAGTTCGCCTCGGCCTGGCGGGTCAAGGACATCATCCGTAAGCATTCGGATTATGTGGCCTTCCCGATCTATGTGGGGGATGAAGAGGAGCCGACCAACAAGCAGCAGGCCATCTGGCGGCAGGACCCCAAGGAGATCAGCGCCGAGCAGTACGATGACTTCTACAAGATGCTGACGTTCGATTTCGAAAAACCGCTGCGCCACATCCACATGCGGGCGGATGTGCCGCTTCAGTTTTACGCGCTGCTGTATATCCCCAGCAGCACCGAGCGGGGCATCCTCAGCCCGCGCAAAGAGCCGGGGCTGAAGCTCTACGCCCGCAAGGTGCTGATCCAGGACTACAGCAAAGACCTGCTGCCGGAATACCTCCAGTTCGTGCAGGGGGTGGTAGACAGCGAAGATCTGCCGCTCAACGTCAGCCGCGAGAGCGTCCAGGCCAACCGGGTGATGGCGAACCTCAAGAAGACGCTGACGAGCAAAGTGCTGAGCGAACTCAAGCGCATGGCGCAGAAGGATACGGCCGAATACCTCAAGGTCTACAAAGCCTTCAGCCGCTTCATCAAACAGGGGATTGCGGTCAGCCCGATGGATCGCAGCGACATCGAGCCGCTGCTGTACTTCCAGACTACGCGCGGCAGCGCCGAGGATTGGGCGTCGCTGGAAGACTATGTGGGACGGCTGGCGGCCAATCAGGAAGACATCTACTACATCATTGGCGATGACTACGCCAGCGGCTCGCGCAGCCCGCACCTGGATGCCTTCCGCCAGCGCGGGATCGAGGTGCTGTATCTGGTCGATCCGGTCGATCCGGTACTGCTGATGGGGCTGCCGGACTTCAAGGGACGCAAGCTCCGCAATGTGGACGAGGCTGACATCGACCTGAGCGCCATCGGGGAACTCAAAGAAGAGACTGCCCCGCCCCGCGAAAGCCTGGCCGACGACACCTTCGAGGCGCTGCGGGGGCGCTTCGCCGAGGGGCTGGGCGAACGTGTGCGCGATGTCCGCGCCAGCAAGACGCTGACGGGCAGCCCGGCGCGGTTGATCAGCGATGAGGCCGATCCGGGCCGCAACATGTTCCGGCTGAACCGGCTGCTCGACCGCGAGGTGGAGCTGCCCATCAAAATCCTGGAACTGAACCCGCGCCATCCGCTGCTGCACAACCTGAGCGGGATGGTGGCGGCGAACCCGGAAAATCCGCTGATCGATGTGGTCATCCAGCAGGTGTTCGAGACAGCGCTGCTCCAGGAGGGGCTGCACCCCGACCCGGCGTCGATGGCCGAGCGGCTGACGCTGCTGATGCAGGCGGCGACGGGTTCAGGGTTAGGAGAATTCCACCACAGAGGCACAGAGGACACAGAGGTCGGATGAGGGAAGAATCCTGGTGAATCAACAGGGGCGATCTGATGTGATCGCCCCTGTTTGCTGAATGGGAGGTGGCGGTTAGTTGATGCGCCAGCCTGCGGCGAGCCGGGCGATGCGCCCGTCTGGCAGGGTGAACTGCGGGCCGGCCGCGACCTGCGATCCGCTCACCACCTGATAGGTTTCCCATTTGGCGGTATAGGCGGTCTCGCCAGCGGTCGCCCAACCCAGCACGCCGACTCCGCCGATATCGAACCAGACCTTGCCGAAGCCGCGCTCCGGCTTGAACAGGCCCGACGGAGCGGGATCGCCGCCGATGGTCTGGCCTTCGACCCAGGTGTCGTTGAACTCCTGCCAGGTTCCATCGTTGTACAGCACGTAAATCTTGCGGGTATCGCCGCGCCAGACCATCAGCCCGCGCTCGAACGGCTGGAAGGCCGTCGCCACGCCGTCGGTCTGCGTGATCGGGCAGGGGGTATCCAGCGTATTGCTGAACGGGCAGGTGATTTTCACCGTGGCGGCCTGGATGGTTTCCTGCCCGGCGGCGTTGTAGGCGCTGATCTGGAAACTGGCCGTCTGGATG
>JAEUQZ010000263.1:6968-7251 GCA_016788965.1 Anaerolineae bacterium
GCGGGCAGGGTGAAGGGAGCGGTTCCGGTGGCGGGCTGCTGATCCAGGATCGTCCCGGCGGAGACCGCGCCATACTCGGTCAGGCGGTCGATGCGGACGCGCGTCACTGATCCGGTCACGTTCCAGGTCAGCGTGACCTGCCCGGCGCGGGCGACGGGGTTGGGCGTCACCGTGAAGGAGGTGATCTGCACAGGCTGGTTGCTGCCAGGCGGGGTGGTCGGCGTCGGCGGTACGGACGGCAGACCGAGGATGGGGACTTTCACTTCAGCCTGGGTGATGGTGG
>JAEUQZ010000264.1 GCA_016788965.1 Anaerolineae bacterium
CACCCTTGCCCAAATGGTTTGTTCGTATCACGCCCATTTTCCTCCAATTGTGATCTGTTATTTCTCTGGAATAGCCTAATCCCCAACCCCTAATCCCTGCCTCCGCCCCCCCCGGCGTCGCTTGCTGATCTGCGCTGGCAATTGACCGCCGGGCGGCCTGCGCTATAATGCGCTTGTTGCCCAATTCACAAATTCGGAAGACGCTTCCTCCATGAGCAGAAGACCCCCGGTTTATCCCTTCACGGCTATCGTCGGCCAGCAGCGCATGAAACGCGCCCTGATCCTCAATGCCATCGACATGCGGATCGGCGGCGTGCTGATTCGCGGCGAACGCGGCACGGGCAAATCCACCGCTGCCCGCGCCCTGGCCGCGCTCCTCCCGGAAATCGATGTGATCGCTGAATCCCCGTTCAACGATGATCCAGCGCACCCGGAGTCCTGGTCGGATGTCGCCCGCGACCGCCGCGAGAAGGGCGAACCGCTCAGCGTCGAACGCCGCAAAATCCGCTTCATCGATCTGCCCGTCAGCGCCACCGAAGACCGCGTGGTCGGCACGCTCGACATCGAGAAGGCCATCCAGAAGGGCGAACGTCACTTCGATCCCGGCGTGCTGGCGAACGCCAACCGGGGCATCCTCTACGTCGATGAAGTCAACCTGCTCGACGATCACGTCGTCGATCTGCTGCTGGACTCGGCCGCCATGGGCGTCAATGTGGTCGAGCGCGAAGGCATCAGCTTCACCCATCCCGCCCGCTTCATCCTGATCGGGACGATGAACCCGGAAGAGGGCGACCTGCGCCCGCAGCTTCTCGACCGCTTCGCCCTCTCCGTGGAAGTCCGCGGCATCGCTGATGCCAGCGAGCGCATGGAAATCCTGGAACGCCACATCGCCTACGAAACCGATCCCGAAGCCTTCCGCCGCGCCTGGGCCGCCGAAGAGCAGAAGCTCTCCGACCAGATCGCCGCCGCCCAGGATATGGTAGACATCGTGGAATACGGCCGCCGCGATCTGTTCACCATCGCCACCATGACCAGCAGCCTGCAAATCGACGGCCACCGCGCCGATCTGGTGATCCTCAAGGCCGCCCGCGCCCATGCTGCCTGGCACGGCCGCAACTACATCGACAACCAGGACATCCTCCTGGCCGCCGAATTAGCCCTGCCGCACCGCATGAAGCGCGGTCCCTTCACCGACACCCAGTTGAGCATGACCGCGCTCGAGGAAAAGATGGAGCAGGTGTCTTCGGAATGGGGTCAGGGGGAAGAAATCTCTGAGCCTGCCGAAGGCGATCAAGAGAGTCCAGTGAAAAAAAAAGCCCCTCGGTAGCCGCTGATAACCAGAAAGATGTGCCGGACTTCGGCCAGACCGATCCGTCTCCCCAGAACGTCTTCGATAACCGCGATGCCTACTGGTGGGAAGGGGGCAAGCAGGTCAAGTCCGGCTCCGAATTCGCCCCGCGCAAGCTCCAGACCAACCTCGACAAGCTGACCCGCAGACACGCCGGTCGGCGTTCGCGCACCAAAACCGACCGCAAGCGCGGCCACTACATCCAGGCGCGGCCTGCCGGTAACAACACCACCGACATCGCCTTCGACGCCACCCTGCGAGCCGCCGCGCCCTTCCAGAAGCAGCGCCTTCAGCAGTTGAAAGACAGCGGCATGGCCTACGCCCTGCGGAAGAGCGACCTCTACCGCAAGGTGCGCGTCCGCCGCACCGCCAATCTGATCCTGTTCGTGGTGGACGCCTCCTGGAGCATGGCCGTCTCCGAGCGGATGCAGGCCACCAAAGGCGCGATCATGTCGCTGCTGACCGACGCCTATCAGCGCCGCGACCGGGTGGGGCTGGTCGTCTTCCAGAAAGACCGCGCCAGCATCATCCTGCCGCCCACCAACTCGGTCGTGCTGGCGAAGAAAGCCCTGCAAAACATCCCCGTCGGCGGCAAGACGCCCCTCTCAGCCGGCCTCGTCCTCGCCTACGACATCATCAAGCGCGAGAAAACCCTGCACCCGGACATCGTGCCGCTGATGATCCTGCTGACCGACGGCGCCGGCAACGTCTCCATGAGCAACCTGCCGCCCATTGAGGAATCCAACCGCATCGCCGACCAGTTCAAGATCGACAGCATCAAGACCGTCACCATCAACATGGAGCATGTGGCTTTCGATCAGGGCATGGCCGCAAAGCTGGCCGAACGCATGGGCGGGCCGTGCTACACGCTGGCCCAGCTTCGCGCCGATATTCTCTACGAAACCGTCCGCAAAGAGATGGACACCGCCGTGAACGGCTGACCGAATCGCGTTGAGAGACCGTTTGAAAAGTCCACATCCGCGCCATCCTCAGCCGTTTCAAAGGCGATACGGGCGGCCAGAAAAGTCCCATCTCCACGTAGTGGGGAGGGGATTTAGGGGTGGGGATGGCTTTTCAAATGGCTTCTGAGGGGTATGTTGGACTCTTTGTGCCGCATTCCCCTGGATGCCGGCAAAATACCCCCTCTCCACCGCGAATCCTCCCCGTTAGGGGATGCACTGGAGAGGGGGGTGAGGATCAGAAAAAATCCTGATTCCTCGTCTTGCGGGTTTAGCTGCCCGGCGTGGCTTCCGGGGTCGCTTCCATCATTTCATCGGGAACCGTCGGCAGGTCGTTATCCAGTTCGGGGAACCCACCGACCGGCGCCGTCCACAGATCGCCGGCCAGGTACGCTTCCAGATTATCCGGGTTCACGACGACCGATGGGGTCAGCAGAATCTGCGGCACTTCCTCGCCGTCGAAGATGGCCTTCATCGTGTCGATGACGGTCACGCCCATGCGGAACGGATCGACGCCCAGCGTGGCGCTGAACTTGCCTTCACCGAGCAGGTCGAGCGTCGGCTGGTTGCCGTCGATGCCGACCGCGAAGAAGTCCTCGTTGATGACCAGACCCAACTGCTCGGCGGCCAGCGCCGCGCCAATCGCCATCTCGTCACTGTTGCCGTAGAAGACATCGATATCCGGTGTCTGCTGGAGGGCAATCGCCGCCACTTCCTGACCCTTCGTCCGCAGCCATTCAGCCGTCTGCTGGCCGACGACTTCGACGTTCGGGCAGTTCTTTTCCAGGCCGGCCAGGAAGCCACCCGTGCGCCGGCGCGAGAAGATGCTCTCGATGCCCAGCAGGATGTAGACCTTGCCGTTGGTCATTTCAGGCGTGCTGCCATACTTGGCCGCGATCAGGTTGCAGGTTTCCTTCGCCAGCGCCTCGGCTCCGCCCCACTGGTCGTAGCCGATGTACGAGGCCACCACCAGTTCGGGATCATCGAACGGGGTGATGAAGTTGTGCGCCAGGATGGGAATGCCGGCTTCATTGGCCGCGCGGACGGCGGTGATGGCCGAGTCCGTCCCGATGGGGTTGATGCTGATGGCTTCCACCCCGGTCTGGAGGAGCTGCTCGACTGTCGTTACAAAGGCCTGGAAGTCGCCTTCACTGGCCGGGGCCTGAACGACCAGTTCCCAGCCGAGTTCATCGGCGCGGGCCTGCGCCCCGGCCACCATCGCCACATGGAAGGGGCTGGTCAGCGCGGGCGGGACAAAACCGACTTTACGCGGCACATCCTGCGCCTGCACTGCCGAAAGCGAGACCAGCGCCAACACCAGCGCCAGCACGACCACCAAACTCAATTTGCGCTGCATGAAATTCCTCCTACGAACTTTCTTGATGTCCGAAGCAGTTCGATCCCCCTGCTTCGCGTCCTCATGAACCGGGGCACATGCCCCGGACGGATCGCAGCTAAGTCTGCGCCTTTCGACCGAAACGCAGCCATTTGATTTCACCCCGGCGGAACACGTCCAGCGCCACCGCCAGCACGATGATCGCGCCGATCACAATTTCCTTCGCATTCGACGGCACATTCAGGTACACCAACCCCTGATCGACGATGCGGATGATGAACACGCCCACCAGCGTGCCCCAGATGCCGCCGATGCCGCCCGACAGCGCCGTCCCACCGATGACGACGGCCGCCACCGAGATCAGCGTCATGTTCGTCCCGTTCTGGTAGGCGCCCGATTGCAGCCGTCCCATCACCAGAATGCCGGCCACCGAGGCCAGCAAACCGCTGATGCCGTAGATGAACATCTTGGTGCGGCCGACGTTCACGCCCGAGAGCCGCGCAGCCGTCTCGTTGCCGCCCAGCGCATAGGTATAACGCCCGAACTTGGTATGCCGCAGCACCACCCAGACGATGCCATACACCGCCAGCGCCAGCACGAACGGGATCGGGATGCGGATGTTGTCGATGCCGACGATAGATTGAATTCCGCTGATGTCGATGCGGATGAAGCTGGTCAGAAAATCCATGAACCCGTCTTCGGCGATGTTGATGCCCGCCCCGCGCGACCACACCAGCGCCACGCCCAGCAGGATGCTGCGGAAACCCAGCGTCACGATGAACGGGTTGATGTTCAGCCCGGTGATGATGATCCCCTGGAACAAACCGATCAGCGTCCCGGCCAGCAGCGCCGCGCCAATCGCCACATAAGAGGGCACGCCGAAAGCAATCTGGCCGCCAGCCTGGTTCGTTCCCGCGATCAGGATCGCCGCCATCACCCCCGCGAAGGACACCATCGCCTCGACCGACAGGTCGATGCCTCCGGTGAGGATGACGAAGGTCTGCCCGGCCGCCACGATGCCGATGGCCGCCGCCTCCAGCGCCAGCAGCGCCAGGCTCAGCGGGCTGCGGAAAGCCGGTGTGGTGATCCACAGGAAGGCGAACAGCGCCAGGAACACCAGCAGCGGCCCGGTATCCCGCAGCAGGCGGACGATTACGCTGCCGATGCCATTCCGGGGGCGTTCAACGGGGAGGGCGCGATCAGCCATGATGACTCTTTCCTAGCTGGCGCTGGCCGTCGCCAACGCCATGATCTTCTCTTGCGAAGCGTCCTGCCGTTCCAGTATTCCCCTCAATTGGCCTTCCCGGATGACCAATACCCGGTCACTCATGCCCAGGATTTCCGGCAGCTCCGAACTGACCATCAGGATCGCCACGCCCTGCCGCCCAAGCTGGTTCATCAGCTTGTAAATCTCCACCTTCGCCCCCACGTCGATGCCGCGCGTCGGCTCGTCGAAGATCAGCACTTTGGGCTGCGTCGCCATCCATTTGCCCAGCACGACCTTCTGCTGCGTCCCGCCGGAGAGATTCACGACCAACTGCTCCTGGCTGGGTGTCTTGATCGCCATACTGTCGATGAAACGCTGCGCCAGATCGCTCTCGCGGCGCTTGCTGGTGAACAAACCGCGCGTTAGACCCTTCAGCACCGAAAGCGTCAGGTTATCGCGCGTGGTCATCTGGAGGATCAGCCCCTGCTGTTTGCGGTCTTCGGTCAGCAGCGCGATGCCGTGGGCGATGGCATCCTGCGGATTGCGGATGGTGACCGGCTTGCCGTCGACGAAAATGCGGCCTGCGTCAATCGGGTCGGCCCCGAAGATGGCCCGCACCAGTTCCGTCCGCCCCGCGCCGACCAAACCGGCAATCCCCATGATTTCGCCCGCGTGAACACTGAAGCTGATGTTCTTCAGCCGCGTGCCCTGGGTCAGGTTTTCCACCCGCAGCACTTCCGCGCCGCGCGGCACACGCTCTTTGGGGAACTGCTCGGAAAGATCGCGCCCGACCATGTGGCGGATCAGCACTTCCATGTTGATCGCGCCGGTGGTTTCGGTGGCGACCAGCCGCCCATCGCGCAGCACGGTGATCCGATCCCCGATGGCGAAGGCTTCATCCAGGTGGTGGCTGATGTAGATCAGCGCCACGTGGTGCGCCTGGAGGTCGCGGATAATCGTGAACAGGTCATCGATCTCGCGGATGCTCAGCGCCGAGGTCGGTTCATCCATGATGATGAGGTCGGCCTTGTGATGCAGCGCCTTCGCCACCTCGACCATCTGCTGCTGACCCACGCCCAGGCGGTTGACCGACGTGCGCGGATCGACATCCAGGTGCAGCCGGCCCAGGAGTTCGCGGGCGCGCTCGTGCATCTTCGTCCAATCCAGCAGCACACCCCGTTCAAGTTCGCTGCCCAGGAAGATGTTTTCGGTAACAGAGAGATACGGAATCAGGTTGAGTTCCTGATAGATGGTGGCGATCCCGGCTTCCTGCGCCTGCCGTGGATTGGTGAAATTGATCGGGCGGCCTTTGAAGCTGATCTCGCCGGAGTCGCGGATATAGACGCCCGATAGAATTTTCATTAGCGTGGATTTGCCCGCGCCGTTTTCACCGACCAGCGTATGCACTTCGCCGGGGTAGACATCGAAGCTGACGTCGGTGAGCGCGCGCACGCCAGGGAAGCCCTTGTTGATGTTCCGCATGTCCAGCAAAGGAGTGGTGTTCGTCATCATGCGGCCATCCTTGACTGAAGCGACTGCGGTCGTGAATCACCCGCTGCCAGAAACCGCCATCGGTTCGTTCGCAACCTGATCGGGCTGATTTTCGTATGGATTGGCGTGGCAAGGGCGGGGCGCAGCCGGCCGAGGCGAGCATCGGAACCCGGCTCATCCGTGGGGTGCTGGGAAAAAAGATCGGCCTGAAGTGACATCACTGACCGCGTTGTATTGGAAGACCAAGATTATTGCGAATCATGTGAAGGTTCACACGACTATACTGTATTTCGTCGCGGCCAGATTGTCAAGAAATTCGGACGAATTGCACGAGTGCGCCGGCGGGAGGAAACCGCACCCGGTCAGGCATGTCAATTGATTTCCCCCATCGAACTCCTATAGGATAGACTCGAAGAAGACTGTCGTACAGGGAATGAGGAGCTGCCATGCTCAACCGGGAACAGCTTGAGCAGGCCATTGCCGCCCAGGAGGGTCTGCGCCAGACCCTGGGCGACGCGGTCGTGGATGCCACCATTACCATCCTGCAAGAAAAACTCGCCGAGATGGATCACGCCAACACGCCCGAACAGCGTAAACTGGTCACGATTCTCTTCACCGACATCGTGGCCTCCACGGCCATCTCCGAGAACCTCGACCCCGAAGATGTGCTGGAGATTATGGACGGGGCGCTGGAAGCCTACTCCAACGCCGTTGGGGAACTCGGCGGAACCGTCGCCCGGCTGATGGGCGATGGCCTGCTGGCCTTCTTCGGCGCGCCGATTGGCCGGGAAGATGACGCTGTGCGGGCGGTGCGCTGCGGGCTGGCGATCCAGCGGGCGACGCGGGCTTACGGCCGCACCGTCGAAGACCGTTGGGGCGTCAGCACCTTCAATACCCGCGTCGGGATCAA
>JAEUQZ010000265.1 GCA_016788965.1 Anaerolineae bacterium
CCCCGGACGATCCGCAGGGGGCGCTGGAGGCGCTGCGACGCAAGATGGAGACGGTGGCGAACGAGTTCTCGTTGGGTAAGCTCAACCGGGCGCAGTTCAACGCGATCTACGGGCGGTACAGCGAGCAGCGGGCGATTGTTCAACGGTTGATCGAACGTGATCCAGAGAATCCGGCCTGGAAGCAGGCGGCGGCTCCGGGGCATACGTCTTTCCTGCGGCAGCACTTTGAAGCGCGGCTGATGTTCTATCTGGTTTACCAGCACAACATGCCGACGCCGCTGATGATGGGCGGCAATCAGCAACCGAACATGGATCAGATCAGCGCGGTGCTGAAGTCGCTGTGGGGGATGAGCAACCGTCCGAAGGCGGGGCTGGCGCGGAAGGAATTGCAGGATGGGCAGTGGTTGGTGCTGGCGCTGGGCGAATATGCGCTGACGCTGGCGATGTTCCAGCTTGAACCCTCGGCGGCGCAGGCGGGATTGGTGCGCGATCTGCACAACGACTTCGAGCGGGCGAACCGGAAGTCATTGAGCGTGGGGACACGTTCGCTGGACCGGTTCGTGTTCCCGCAGCGGGCACTGGCGGAAAAAGACCTGGTGTGAGGGAAAATACAATACGAATTGAACCGCCAAGACGCCAAGAGCGCCAAGACCGGAAGAAGAATTGAACCACAGAGACACAGAGGGCACAGAGAGAATTCAGAGAAGGGGTTGGGGGCGGGGGAGAGCGTCGAGCTGCTTGAGGGTGGCGGCGCAGATGACGCCGGAGATGTGAAAGGCCAGGCGGCCGTCGTCAGTGATGGCGAGCGTGCGGGGGGCGGCATTCGGGGGCGGCAGGTCGGCGATCAACTGAAGCTGGGCGGCACTTTCCAGCAGGTCGCTGGCATGGCGCTGGTGGGTGGGGGTGAGGTCGTCGCCGCTGTAGACGCGGATGACGCCGGTTTCGGCATCGTTGGTGACGAGCAGTTTGCCGTCCGGTGAACAGGCCAGGCGGCGGATGGGGTAATGGACGGCCTGGCGCTTTTTGACCTTGCCGCCGTTATCAACCAGGACGATCTCGCGGCCATCGCTGGCGAAGATGGCTCCGCCGCCGTCGGCGATGGCGAGGGCGAACTGAGATTCCTCTTCTGTGGACAACTTGAGATCGAACGCGCCGACGGCGATATGCTGCTGGAACAGGTGCAGTTTGCCTTTGCCATCCAGGGCGGCGATGACTCCCATGAGGCGATCCAGAGCGATGGCGGCGAGGGGCGCTTTGGCTTTGAGTTCGAGTTTGACCTCTTTGCCATCGAGTTCGACGATCAGTTCGTCGCCGGAGAGCCAATGAAGGCGCATCTTGCCGTCGGCGGTGGTGTAGAAGGTTCCCTGGGCGGTGCGGACGATGGGGAGATAGACACCGTTGGGGGCGACCAGCGAGGCGAGGAACTCGGCCCAGCGGTCGCTCTGGCGGCTGACGGCTTTGTGCTGGTGTTCGCCGACGACGGCGCCGGTTTCCAGATCGAAGTAGGTGGCGCGGTCTCGCTGCGTCCAGGCGGCGAGCAGGGTGGGCTTGCCGGGGAGAATCTGGATTTGCTGAACGGCCTGGTTGGTCAGGTGTACGCGCCAGAACATGGTTAAGACATCCCGAAGAAAGATTCCACACGAATTGAACCACAGAGACACAGAGGACACAGAGAAATACAGGAGAAAAGGTTGATTGTTGGCGTGTTCACGGGTTAGCTGCTGGCGACCTCCAGCGTGATGGTTCCGCGCGGGGCGGTGACTCCATAGCGCAGTTGAATCTCGGCGGCATCGAAACTGCGGGCTTCGAGGATGTCGTTCGCCAGGTAGTTGTAGATGAGCGCATCGTAGACGGGCTGGAGGCCGCTGCCACCGCGATTGAGCGTCAGGCGGGCGGCGACAGACTGCGGGACGCGGACGGTGATGTTCCCGTCGCGGACGACGAAGACGCCCTGCCCATCCTGGCTGCGCGGGTTGAGCGGGCGGTATTCGGGCAGGCTGACGATGGCGCTGCCCTGGTGGAGATCGAAGTTGAGGCGTTCCAGGGCGAGGCCGCTGAGGTTCAGGATGAGAGCGCCGTTCAAGCCCTCAAAGCTGACATCAAGGGGGACATCAGCGGGGAGTTCGAGGCGGAAGCTGCCACGTCCAACGGCATCGAGCAGCGGGAAGGCATTGGGGCGGGTTTCATCAACGGTGAGGGAGGCGGTTCCGTCGCCGGCTTCGGCGTACTGGATGTTCACGAGGCTTTCGCGGCTGCCGATGAACTGGCCGAGGACGGAGCGGCCTTGCAGGGTGCGGACAATCTCGACATCGGTATCGAGGAGTCGAAGCTGGACGCGCAGCAGGGTGATGGCGTCGCCGACAGGCTCCGCGAGGGTCTGCTGGTAGTCGTCGCGGGGTTGGGCGCTGCGGTTGCTGAAGGAGACAGCGGTCATCGCGCCGACGAGTCCGACTCCGACCAAGAGGGCGACGAGTCCGCCGATCCGCAGGCGGTCGCGGAGGAAGATGCTCAGGCCAGCGATGACCAGGAGGGCGGGCCAGGCGCGTCCGAGAAGGTCGGCGATGCCAGAAGGAATGCTATTCAGGGATTGCAGGAGAATCAGCACGGCGACAGCCAGCACGAGCAGTCCCCAGAGAAAGTTGGTTCGGCGGGGGACTCTCATGAGCGCACCTGCTTCAGGAAAAAGACGACGGCCAGGATGAGGGCGATGATGGGCCAGAACAAGTCCTGGCCGGATTCGGCGCGGAAGCTGCCATTGGCGGCGGCCAGCCAGCCGATCAGGGTGGCGATGATGAGCAGGATGACCATGAGAAGGCGTTCTGGGCGGGCACGGCGCTTATCGACGAGCGACTCCTGGGGGATAATCCACCACAGGAGCAGGTACAGGGCAATAAACGTACCGGATGTGACGACTCCGAGGATGAGGAAGGCGGCGCGAAACCACCAGGCGCTGATGTGCATGACTGCGCCGAGGCCGCCGCAGACTCCGCCGAAGAGCCGATCTGTGAAACTCCGCGTCATTCGTCCTCATTCCGCCAGCACAGGCCGAAGGGCCTTCGGGTGCTGGGCGACCACTGTCCCGGCGCGATCACGATACCCTGAGCGGGGTGATCTTGCAAGCGCGGGATGTTCTATAACCGTACTGTGACCCGCGCGCGGCCGAGTTCCAACTCGTCACCGCCACGGAGTCGATAGGGGCGCGAAGGCAGCAAACGCAGCCCATTCAGGAATGTGCCGCTGGTGCTTTCCAGGTCTTCGACGTAGATGCCGTCCACATCCGAGAAGAGGGCGGCATGAACCCGCGAGACGCCGCTGCGCTCGCCGCCATAGGGGGCGAGGTCGAGGCCGAGCGTTTCGACGGGGGGTTCAGCCGGGTCGGAGCGACCGACGACGATGCGGTGATCCACGGTCAAGGTGACGGAACCATGACGCTCGGCGTCAATCATGAGAATCAGGCGATGACCTTCGGACAAGACATTACCCACCTGGCGAGAAATATTACGCCGAGAACGGGACGGCAGGACTCATTCGCGCTGAATAATATTCTCTCATGAGCCAGAAGAATTGGCAACCACCTGTCGATGCCGTACAATCGATCTGCTTGATGGAGGAGGTAATTGTCCATGCGTCGATGGCTGATCGCGGTGGTCGCTGTGGGGGTGCTGTGGTCGATAGGGTTGGCTCCGAGCGGAGCGCGAGAGATTCGGCAGGGAGACCAGTGCATCATCGCGGCGCGGGAAACGATTGAAGGCAACCTATTCGCGCTGTGCCGCACGCTGAGCATCCGTGGGACGGTGACGGGGGATGTGATCGGGGCCGCGACGGACGCGGATATCACCGGAAAGGTCGAGGGTGATCTGTACCTGGCCGCTGGTCAGCTCGACATCAACGGCGAGATCGGCGGGAGCGTGCATTTCATCGGGCCGGTGCTGCGGATCCTGCAGAGCGCCCAGATGAGCGGCAGCCGCAGCGACCTGATGAGTCTGAGCCTGAGTACGACGGTCGAGGGCGGCACGCGCATTCCGGGCAATGTGACGGCGGCGGGCTATCAACTGGTGCTGGATGGTTCCAGCGGCGGGGAGGTCAATTTCTGGGGGTCGGCGCTGACGATCAACGGGGCGGTGGGGGGCACGGTCGAAGCGACGGTGGGCGATCCACAGTCCACCGGGGTATCGCAGCTTCAAACGCTCCTGGTTCCGTTCTCCTGGGAAGTGCAGCTTGTCGCGCCGGGACTGGTGGTGGGCGAGGGCGGATCGGTCGAAGGCAGTCTGCGCTACACTGGGCCAGCCGAAGGGGCGATTGCCGGGCAGGTGTCCGGGGAGACCAGCTTCACCCAGATCGCAATTCAGCCTGATCTGGCGCAGATCATCAACGCCGAGCAAGAAGGCGGGCTGCGGGTGTATCTGCTGCAAGCGGCGCGGGAGTTCATTCTGCTGGTGGTGTTTGGGGTCATTGGGCTGATATTCGTGACCCGCCCGCTGCAAGTGCCGCTGCGGACGATCCAGACGCGGGTGCTGCCGAGCCTGGGGGTGGGTTTGCTGGCGTTCATCATCTCGTTCCCGATTGCGCTGATTGTGGTGCTGCTGATCGTGCTGTTCATTATCACGCTGCTGCTGCTCCAGTTCGATACGCTGGTGGTCTCGCTGCTGAGCGGGGTGCTGCTGGGCAGTTGGGCGGGGGCGCTGAGTGTGTTCTACTTTGCGGCGATTTTCATCAGCCGGATGATTACGGCGCTGCTGCTGGGGCGGCTGATCGTGCGGACGACGATTGGGGATGATGGCAGCACGCGGATCGCGTTCGCGGGGTTGCTGGTGGGGGCGACGCTGGTGGCGCTGTTGATTTCGCTGCCGACAGTGGGGCTGATCCTGAACGCCATCGCCGCGTTCTTGGGGTTGGGCGGCATCCTGATTGGTATTCTGGTGAGTATCCGTGGCGCACGGGAGCGGCTGTACAGTCCCATGGCGCGGATGCTGCCGAATCGATCTCCGCGGGCGACTGCGCCAGCGTATCCGCTGCCGCCGCCGCTGCCGGAGGATGTGCCGAGCCGACCGGGGATGGATAAGCTGCCGCCGGGTTTCCGCTGGTGGGATGATTAAGGGAAAAAGAGGGATTAGGGATTGGGGATTAGGGATCAGGGAAGATAGAACATAAGATTTAACCGCAAAGACGCAAAGGGCGCAAAGTCGAAGAGAATTCCACCACAGAGGCACAGAGGACACAGAGAAGTGCAGAGTGGGCGGATGGGTCAAAGGTTGTTGATGTGAAGTGCGATGATCGGTAGAAGGTGAATGCAAATCCATAACGAGGGTGAGGCGATCACCCGTATCTTTCAGTCGTTGCGGAAGCTGCGGGGGCAGCCGCGCGGGTACGATGAGCAGACGCGGGATGTGGGGCCGACGCGCCGTTTGCTGTTTGAACACAAGCTGCTGGATCAGCCGCGCGAATACGCGGTGGTGACGGGCAGCAAGGGCAAAGGCTCGACGACGGTCATCACGGCCAAACTGCTGCAACACCTGGGTCACCGGGTGGGGCTGATTACCAGTCCGCATCTGGTGAGCTGGCGGGAGCGCATCCGGGTGAATGGGCGGTGCATCTCGGAGCCGGATTTGTGCCGCATTCTGAGCGATCTGCTGCCGGAGATCGACGCGATTGAAGCGGGCCTGCATGAGCATCAGTATTTCAGCCCGCAGGGAATCTTTCTGGGGATCGCGCTGCGGTGGTTCGATGAGCAGAAGGTGACGGCGGCGGTGCTGGAAGTGGGGCGCGGCGGGCGCTTCGACGATATCGCGGTCGTGCCGAATCACCTGTCGTTGTTCACACCGATCATGCTGGAACATCCCGAATACATGGGGCCGACGGTGGAGCGGATCGCCTGGCACAAGGCGGGGATCATCAAGCCGTACAGCTATGCGTACAGCGTGCCGCAGACGCCGGCGGTGATGGAGGTGCTTCAGCGGGAGGCGGAAGCAGTCGGCGCCGAGTTTAGCTGGATCGCGCCGAAGGACATGGGGGAATATCGAGGTGCGACCAGTAATGGGCAGCGGATCGCTATGGGGCGGTACGGCGAGGTGACGCTCTCGCTGATGGGGCGCTATCAGATCGAGAACGCGACGCTGGCGGTGATCGGCGCGGGGAACATGCATGGACGGCTGCAAGGGGTCTCGCATGGGGCGCCGGAGTACGTCCAGCGGATTCGGGCAGGATTAGCGGATGTGGTTTGGCCGGGACGCTGCCAGAAGATGCAGGATCGACCGCTGGTGTATGTCGATGGGGCGATCAACGCGGAGTCGGCGGTGCTGCTGGTGGAGAGTGTGCGCGAGGCGCTGCGTCCGCCGGTCGTGAGCATCATCGGGGTTCCGGCGGACAAAGATTATGCCGGGGTGTATCGAGGACTGGCGGGGGTGAGCGAGGGGATGATCCTGACGGAGACGCCGCGCAACCCGTCACTGCACTGGCTGACGCCGGACAAGGCGCTGGCAGCAGCGCGTGAGCATCATCAGGATGTTCAGTATATGGGATCGTTGACGGAAGCGGTGGATCAAGCGAAGGCGCGGGTGGGGCAAGACGGGACGGTGCTGATTATCGGTACGCAGTCGATTGTGGCGGAAAGCATGGCGCTGTGGGGGCAAAGCTTCGAGGTGATCTGAAAAGGTTCATTCCAATACGAATTGAACCACAGAGACACAGAGGACACAGAGATCATACGGAGAGGGTGGGGATTCACAGAGCGGCTGTCCATGAAAGGGAATTACGACACAAAGGGATGAAAATGGGCGGGGCGAGTCGGCGGGGAGGTCGCCGAGGGATGTAATCCCAATACGGTTGGGTTAAGGCGGACAGATGGTTAAGGCTGCAAGCCAAATTCCCCCGTAAGCTGCCCGCTGATGATACCTATCACCAACCGACCAAATCCTTATCCTTACCGTATTGGGATTTCATCCCTCGGCGTTGCCCCGCCGACTCGCCCCTCCATTTTCATACCTCCGTGTCGGTGTTCCCTTTCATGGGCAGATGCTCTGTATATCCCCACACTCTCTGTATGATCTTGGCGTTCTTGGCGTCTTGGCGGTTCGTCTTGTCTTTCTTCTTTGCGCCCTTTGCGTCTCCCTTGAAAATAGACGCTCGCTTCCCTCAACCACCGTCTTCGTGGGGACGCCATTCTTGGCGTCCGGGATTTCCCGAAACAGCCGCGCCCGTCTTCCAGAACCCCTGGAGGGGGTGGTCTT
>JAEUQZ010000266.1 GCA_016788965.1 Anaerolineae bacterium
GACGGCGCTCGCCAGCTATCAGGCAGCGACGGATGCGGGGCGGACGCTGGTTCCGCTGCTGGCGCTGCGGGAGAAGGTGGCGCAGGTCTACGTCACAGCCGGGCAGCCTGAGCAGGCGCTGGCGCAGTACGAGGCGATTTTGCAGACGGCGCGGAATGCGCCCTACCGCGCGACCATCGAGTTCCGGGCGGCGCAAACGCTGCTGGACGCGGGCAATGCCGAGGCGGGGCTGGCGCGGATGCTGACGATCTTCGAGACGTATCCCGACCGCCCGGAAGCGTATCAGGCGATGCAGGCGTTGGTGGCGGCGAACCGCGAGGTGGATAACTACCTGCGAGGGCAGGTGAGCTTCACCTACGGGGATTATCAGGACGCCATCGACTCGCTGACGCGGTATACGACGGAGCGAGTCCTTTCGGCGATTCCGGCGCAGCTTCATCTGCTGCTGGGACGGGCGTACCGCGAGATCGGGAATCCGTCGGCGGCGGTGGTGGCTTTCCAGACGATCATCGACCAGTACCCGACCGATCCGCTGTTCGGGCAGGCGCTGCTGGAACAGGGGCGGACGAAGTTCCTCTCCGGGGATATTCCGGGGGCGATTGCCCACTACCTGCAAATGGCCGAGACGTACAACTACCTGCCGGAGGCGGCCGAGGCGCTGTGGCGGGCGGGGTATCTGTACGGGACGAACGACAATCCAGCGCAGTCGCGGGAGGTGTTCGAGCGGCTGGCGGAACTGTATCCTGACACGGAGCAGGCGCGGAGCGGATTGTTCCTGGCGGCGTCGGCGGCCTACAACGCGGATGATCGGGCGGGGGCGGAGCGGCTGTATGCGCGGCTGGCGGCGACCGTGACTGGGGACGATCAGGCGGCGGCGTATCTGTGGGTGGGGCGGCTGGCGCAGATGCGGGGCGACTCGCGGACGGCGACCGAGGCGTTCCAACTGGCGATTGAGGCGTCGCCGGACAGCTATTTCAGCGCGCGGGCGGCGGATATCCTACAAGGGCGGGATTCGTTCGCGCGGCCGACGAGCTACCGCTTCACGTTCGATGAGGCGGCTGATGTGGCGGCGGCGGAAAGCTGGCTGCGACAGACGTTCAGCCTCACGCAGGAGGGGGCGCTCTGGCCGCTCTCGCCGGCGCTCCAGGCGGATGCGCGGCTGATCCGGGGGAATGAATTGTGGGCGGTGGGGGCGTATGACGCGGCGGAGGTCGAGTTCCGCGATGTGATCGAGGCCCACAAAGCGGATGGTTTGCTGTCGTTCCAGTTGGCGATCTTCCTGCGAGGCATCGAAGCGTATAACCCGTCGGTGCTGGCCGGGGCGAATATCGTCCGGGCAGCGGGGGCGGGTACGCTGGATGTGCCGCTGTACATCGCGCGGCTGCGCTACCCGATCTACTACCTGAGCGTGGTCGAGGACGCGGCGGCGCGGTACAACGTCGATCCGCTGCTGCTGTTCTCTCTGATCCGGCATGAGAGCCTGTTCGATACGTATGCAACGGCGGGGGCGGGCGAGAAGGGGCTGACGCAGGTGGTTCCGGCGACGGGGCAGTATATCGCCGATGAATTGCAGTGGCCGGATTACCAGCACAGCGATCTGTTCAGGCCGTATGCGGGGGTCGAGTTCGGCGCGTTCTATCTGGCGGAGCAGCTCCGGTTGTTCGATGGAAATGTGCAGGTGGCGCTTTCGGCCTATAACGCGGGGCCGGGGCGGGCGCTGAACTGGGTGGAACTCTCCGGCGGCGATCCTGACCAGTACATGACGGCGATCACCATCGAAAGCACGCGCATCTACGTGCAGCGCATTTATGGGTTCTACAGCATCTACCGGGCGCTGTATGGGGCGTGAGTCGGGGGAATCAAAAGCGCATCCGGTGAAGATGCGCCAGTGGAAGACGATTGTATCAGGACTGGCTAGAGCGCGGGGTCGCTCTGGCCGAGCATGACCTTGACCTTCGCCACGAGGTCATGATGGAGAATGGGCTTGGGCAGGTAGTCGTTGGCGCCGGCTTCGATCCCACGCATGATGCTTTCGGCATCGCCACGGGCGGAGAGGATCAGGACCGGAGTCTTGCCGGTATCGGCGCGGCCGCGGATGACGCGGCAGAGTTCAATGCCATCCATCCCCGGCATCATGACATCCAGGATAATCATGTCGGGGGTATTCTGGTCGAGGACGCCCAAGGCCGATTTCGCATCTTTGGCCTTCAGCACGCCGAAACCGCCGCGTTCCAGCATGATGCCGATGAGGGTCAGCGCGCCGATTTCGTCATCTACGACCAGGATGTGCTTCTTCATCAAGACCTCCGATGCCATGTGCATGGGTGTTGGGCACAGCTTGATGCCTGTATTGGCGGCAAGTGTTATCCGTTAACGGATCGCAACATTAAGAAAGAATTTGCTCGTTCACGCAACTTCATTTTACCATCGGGTCACAAGCTGGCGCAACAGACTAGCATTGAGCTTTTCAGGCATTTTTGCGAATCGGCGTCCTATGAAGCCGTAATTAACATTTTGTCGGCAAAGGGGCATTGTAACATGCCCTTGTCCTGTGAACAAGCGGCGCGGTGGGAGGGTAGTGTATCGATTTCGGTGGTAATGTCGCACACTCAATCAAAATGCGTGGAGAATCTAACGGCACAGTCGAGTTTCCACCGACTTTGATGCAGTATCCACCACAACTGATGTGGACACCGATAGAGAAACGACTACACCTTGAATACAAGGTAACGAAATTCTCCTGCGGGATTGGGGGTTAATTCTGAGTAGGGATGCCATTCTACGGTGTAGTCACGCAGCAGTTGAATTGGCTCTGTTCGATTACGCGTGGTTCCATCGGAGGCATGGGGAAGCCAAGCCATTTTCCCGGACACGCTGCGTCCATGATTCAGGCGGAAATTAGCATCCACTGTTCCTGCGCGTCCGGTTCCCCAGTAAGAAGGATCATTGGTTAGCAACACGGCGTACCCTTGCACATCAGCATTTGTGCCTGCCACCTGCTCAAGTCGCGCAACATCTTTCAAGAAATCGTATCGTCCCGTGTCCTGGGCACTTTGATTTTTTAGCTGAAAACCCTCATTGTTGTGAACAATTTCCAGCTTGAGGGTCTTGTACTTCAACTCAACTGCCAATTGCATATCGGACGTATGCAACCAGAGGTCAAGATAGATCCATCTGTCTGTGAAAACTGGATACTCGAGGCGAACCAGCGCAGTTGGAAACAGTTCATGGAAGTGCCACGCAAAAGCGTGTTGAAAATCCGCTTCCGAATGAAAGAGAGGTCGTGTGGTCGCAAGTTTGGTTATGAATCCATGAAGATCAAACATCTGTCACCCAGAATCAGTCAGACCTGACTATCAATTATAGGAGATCAAGATGAACCCCGCATCGGATTGGAGTGACGGTAGTGTATCGATTTCGACGGCGTAAATCCAACGGCATGGTTGAATCTCCACTGACTTTGGTACAGTACCGCTGGGAACATGTCGAGGCGGCCGCAGGACAACCTTGACAGGGCGAAATACGTATAGATTCTATTGGAGAGGCAGGAATAAAGTTCGATCTGCCTTTGAAGGAGTGAACAGCTTATGCGCTCGGATGCAGCCATTTCTGTAGACCGTATCTCCAAGAGTTACGGGGATTTCCGTGCAGTTTCCAACCTGAGCTTCGATGTCGAGAAGGCGGAGATTTTCGCCATGCTGGGGCCGAACGGTTCCGGCAAGACGACCACGATGCGAATGATCCTGGACATCCTCAAGCCCGACCAGGGGAAGATCGCCGTGCTGGGCGGGCCGCTGACGGACGCGACGAAAGACCGCATCGGCTATCTGCCGGAAGAACGCGGCCTGTACCGCAGCGTGCGCGTGGCGGACATGATGGAATACCTGGCGACGCTGAAGGGCGTCCCGCCACGGGAAGCCCGCAAACGCAGCCTGGCGATGCTGGAACGGCTGGGGCTGGCGGAACATGCCCGCAAGAAGGTCAGCGAACTGAGCAAGGGTATGCAGCAGAAAATCCAGTTCGCCGTCACCGTTCTGCATGATCCCAAGCTCATCATCATCGACGAGCCGTTTTCCGGCCTGGACCCGGTGAACGCGCTGGCGCTGAAGGACCTGTTGTTCGAGTTCAAGGCGAAGGGCGGCACGGTGGTGATGAGTACGCACCAGATGTCGCAGGTCGAAGAGATGTGCGACCGTCTGCTGATGATCGACCGGGGCGTCCAGAAGCTCTACGGGCCGGTGGACGACATCCGCCGCCAGTACGCGCTGCACGCCATCATCGTCGAAGGGCAGGGCAACTGGGCGTCGCTGCCCGGTGTGGAAAAGGTTGAATTCACCGAGAACGGGCGTAAGTCGGCCATGCTGCACCTGAAAGCGTCAGTGACGCCGGATGCGGTGCTGTCGGCGATTGCGGCTGATCCGAACATGCGGATCGAACGCTTCGAGCTGGCCGTGCCGAGTCTGAACGACATTTTCATCCGCGTAGTCGAAGGCACTGAGTCATGAACAAGATGTGGCTCATCGCGCGGCGCGAGTATCTCTACAACCTGCGGCGGCCAGCCTTCCTGTTCGCCGTGTTCGGCGCGCCGCTGTTCACGTTCTTCATGTGGTTCGTGATCTTCGCGCTGATCTCGAATTCCGAAAGCGACATCGAGTCGGTCGGCAAGGTCGGCTATGTCGATCAGGCCGGATTGCTCGCCAACCCAACCTTCCCAGGGGATGGCGCGGACCGGTTCGTCGCGTTTGCTGATGAAACGGCGGCGCGGGCTGAACTGGATGCGCGAACGATTGGGGCGTACTTTGTGCTGCCGCCGGAGTATCTCCGGAATGGCGCGGTTCCACTGTACAGCTTTAGCGGCGCGCCGGAAGCGTTGAAGGATGAAATCGAGACGTTCCTGCTGGCGAACCTGAGCCAGCAGCTCCCGGCGGGCGTGCCGCTGGATCGCATTCAGAGTCCGGTGGAACTGACCGTTCACGCCAATGACAGCGGGCGCGACCTGACCGAGGCCAATGTCCCGGCGCTGGTCTTCATCCCGATGATCTTCGCGTTCGTGTTCCTGATGGCGGCGGGCGTGACCAGCGGCTATCTGATGAACGGCATTGTCGAGGAACGCACCAACCGGATCATGGAAATCCTGGTGACGAGCGTGACTCCCACGCAGATCCTCGGCGGTAAAATCCTGGGGCTGGGGGCGTTGGGTCTGACGCAGATCGTGATCTGGCTGGCGGCGGGGGCACTGCTGATTCGTTTCGGACAGAACATCCCGGCGCTGAGCGGCGTGGCCTTCCCGGTCGATCTGATGATCGTGCTGCTGGTGTACTTCGTGCTGGCGTATTTCCTGCTGGCAGCGATCCAGGCGGGAATCGGGGCGCTGGTCGGTTCGGAAGAAGAGAGCCGTCAGTATGCGTCAATCCTGTCGATTCTGTTCATCATCCCGTTCTTCTTCATCATCACCTTCGTGACGGAGCCGAATGGGACGACGGCGATGATCCTGACGTTCATTCCGTTCACATCGCCGATGACAATGCTGCTGCGGTTGGGTTTCGGCGCAGTTCCGGCGTGGCAGATCGTGGCGAGCATGTTGATTCTGCTGGTCACGACGATCCTGATCGCCTGGCTGTCGGCGCGGGTGTTCCGTTGGGCGCTGCTGCGGTATGGCAAACGCCTGAGCCTGCGTGACGTGTGGCGCGGGCTGCGGTCGTCGTCGCGGATGGAAACGGTAGCTGCCCATTCGGCGCAGCAGGAGGGGTAACGATGTTGCGCTCGATGTGGATCATCTTTCGCCATGAACTGCGGCGGAACTTCCTCCGCAAGGGCTACCTGTTCATGACGTTCGGCGTGCCGCTGCTGGGCTTCGCCCTGTTCTTCGGCTACCAGTTCATCAGCGAGATGAACAGCCGGAACGCGCCGGCGGATCAGATGCCTGCCGGAGGTGTGGCCGGTTTCGAGGAACTTGGACAGGGCATCCGCACGGCGGGATATGTCGATCAGACAGGGATGTTCCCCGATCCGGGGGATATGCGCGATGTGTTCACGCCGTATGCCGATGAAGTGGCCGCAGAAACGGCGTTGAACGCGGGCGAGATCGACGTGTACTATGTCATCCCGGCGGATTACCTGGAGACAGGCGATGTGACGCTAGTGATGCCGCGCTTTTCGCTCTCACAGGTGAGCAGCACACCGGTGCGCCAGCTCATCCTGGGCGAACTTTCGCAGGGGGTGGATCAAAACCTGTTCAACCGCCTGGTCAACCCGGTGAACTTCCGCGAGATCAACCTCCAGCGCGACGCGACCGGGCAGACGGAGAACAACTTCGATACCGATTTCCTGGTAGTGTATCTCTTTGCCATCGTGATGATGCTGAGCGTGTTCACGACCAACGGGTATCTGATGCAGACGGTGATCGAGGAAAAGCAGACCCGGCTGATCGAAATCTTCGTCTCGACGGTGCGGCCGATCCAACTGCTGGGGGGCAAGATTCTGGCGATGGGATCGCTGGGCTTGCTGCAAGTGGCGGTGTGGATGGGGGCAATCCTGCTGTTGGGCCGGATCGCAGCGGGGAACGCTGTGCCCGCCCTGGCAGCGTTGGGGGGACTCTCGCTTGATCCCGACAAGCTGATCGTCTTCGCGCTGTACTTCGTGTTCGGGTATCTGTTCTTCGCGGCGGCTTACGGCGCGGTCGGGGCGATCTCCAACTCGATGCAGGAGGGGCCGCAGTTCGCGGTGATCTTCACGCTGCCGGCGGTGATCCCGTTCTACTTCCTGAGCATCTTCATCGCCACGCCGGATGCGCCGCTGCCGACGATCCTGAGTATATTCCCGGTGACGGCGCCGCTGTCGATGGTGATGCGGGTGGCGCTGACGACGGTTCCGGTCTGGCAGATCATCCTCGGTCTGGCGCTGCTGGCCGTCTTCGATGGGCTGATGATCGCGCTGGCCGGACGGATGTTCCGGGTGCAGAGTTTGCTGGCCGGGCAGACGCCCAAGCTGCGTGATCTGCCGCGTTTGCTGCGGGGATAGTCAGACCACATGGGACAGAATAAAACAGGGGCTTCCATCGAAGCCCCTGTTTGTTTGGACGGTTCTGGTTAGCTGCTGGCCCAGGTAATCAGGCCGGGCAGGAACGAGGTGTGCAGATACGGATGGTAGGGGAGGACGCGGACGGAGATGCCGCGTTCGCCGCTGCTGACG
>JAEUQZ010000267.1 GCA_016788965.1 Anaerolineae bacterium
TGAGCGCCTGGTTATAGTCACCCGGTCGCACGTCCGGCAGCCGCGCTTCGGCCAGTTCCCAGAGTTGATCGCGGACGGCCGTCTGGCTGACCTCGGCGTCCAGATCGGTCAGGCGGGCAAAGACGCGGATGACGTTGCCATCCAGCACCGGGGCGCGTACCCCAAAGGCGATGCTGGCGATGGCTCCGGCGGTGTAGCGTCCTACGCCGGGCAGGTGCATCAAGCCTACGACCGTGGCCGGGAATTCGCCGTGGAAGGTCTGCGAGACCTTCTGAGCAGCGCGGTGCAGGTTGCGGGCGCGGCTGTAATAGCCCAGCCCTTCCCAGCGTTTCAGCACCTCATCGATGGGCGCAGCCGCCAGATCATGCACGCTGGGATAGGCCGTCAGGAAGCGTTCATAGTAAGGGATGACCGTCTCGACCTGAGTCTGCTGGAGCATGATCTCCGAAAGCCAGACGGCATAAGCATCCTGCCGCCGTCGCCAGGGTAAGTCAGCAGCATGTTGGTCGTACCAGTCGAGCAAATTCGCCTGAAATGTCATATGATTGTCTGGGAATCCACCACGATGGATCGATGTTAAACGAGAGCGGGCCATCTTGCCAGCGGGGGAGCCGGGATAGATGATACGCCGAAACAAACGCTTCGTCATACCTTTCGAGGGGAATCAGGCGTCATTCGCCATTCACGTCTCGCGGACCTTCGACGCTCACACCGTCGCCCGCGCGTTGGGCTTCAGCGATCCGCGCCCGACCATCTACATCACGGGCGGCGCGTCGGCGATGTCGCCAGAGGATATTGCCGCCACCCGCAACATCATCGAGCGCGGGCTGGTGCGCTTCGCCGAGGATCAGCAGGCCGTGGTCATCGACGGGGGCACGGATGCCGGGCTGGGCACGCTGCTGGGAGATGCCCGGCGGAAGCTGCGCGGCCGCTTCCCGCTGATCGGCATCGCGCCGCTGGAGAAAGTTCACTTCCCCGGTTACGAGAACCCCGAAGAAAGCTACCCGCTCAATCCGGGGCATTCCCACTTCGTGCTGACCAGCGGTGACGACTTCGGCGACGAGTCGGCCATGATTACGCACATGACCAGCGCCCTGTCCGGCGATGGACGGATGCCCGCGCTGGGCGTCCTCATCAACGGCGGCAAGATTTCCCGCAGTGAAGTCCATGCCCGCACCACCTCCAAAGAGCATTCATTCCCGCTGGTGGTCATCGAAGGGACGGGTCGCTTCGCTGACATCCTGGCGAGCGCCTTTTACGCCGGGCGCACCGAAGAACCCGACCTCCAGGCCATCATCGCCAGCGGCCGGGTGCTGATGGTTTCGATCACCGACGGGCCGGATCAACTACGTCTGAAGCTGGACGCGCTCTTCCGGGCGCATAAACCGCCCGCGGTCGCGGCCCGTTAACCTCATCCGCCCGATTCATTCAAAGGGGATTATCGATGCGATACCTCAGTCTGCTGGCCGTCCTGATCCTGCTGTTCGGGATCGTCTATGCGACGGCCGCCCAGGACAGCACACCGGTTCCACCGGATGCCGCGCTCACCGACCTCGCCACACAGGTCTATCTGCGGGCGCAGGAAGCCGCCGACTCGGCTGCCGAAGCGCAGATTGCCGCCGAAGATGCCCGCACCCAGGCCGGCGAGATGCTGGATATGGCTGGCAACCTGTTCGGGCTGTTCGAGGGGGTGACGGCGGTGGCCGGCATCCTTCTTCCGGTGCTGGCGGTCGTGGCCGGGTTCGTCGGCATCAACCGTCTGAGCCAGGCGCAAAGTGAACTCACCGCCGCCAAAGAACGCTTCGAGAAAGAAATGCAGGAGAAGCAGGACGAACTTCAGAAAGTCCGGCAGGCGCTCATCGACAGCGCCGAGACTCAGCGGCAGAATGCCTCCAACGCGAATCTGGCGCTCTCGCTGCTGACGCTGGGGGAACGCCAGTACCGTTCGCAGGATTTCGCCGGGGCGCTGGAAACCTACCGCCGCGCCCTGGAACTCGATCCGAACAGCCTGATTACGCACTATCGTCTGGGGTATGTGTACGTGCAGTCCGGTGTACTGGATAAGGCTGAGTTTCACCTCAACCGGGCGTTGGAGATCGAGCGCGATTTCGCCCCGGCGCTGGCCGCGCTCGGATATGTCTACCGCCGCATTGGGGAGAAGATGCCCAGGGGCGTGGACCGCGATGAGGTCCTCAACAAGGCCGAGAGCCTGCTGCTGCGCGGCCTGAAGCTCCAGCCCAAGCTAGTGGATGATGACAACGAGTCCTGGTGGGGATCGCTGGGCGGGCTGTACCGCCGCCGGGGTCAGATCGACGAGGCCATCAGCGCCTACGAACGCGCCGCCGAGGTCACGCCGCAGTCGTCGTATGCCTACAGCAACCTGGCGCTGCTGTATCTGCACCGGGAGAACCGCGACAAGATGCTCAAGACCTACCAGCGCGTCGAGCAGTTGGCCTATGGCGAAACGCTGGCCGAGATCGACAACTACTGGGCGAATGCTGATCTGCTGGTGGCGCGGCTGGCGCTCGGCAAGGTGGATGAAGCCGAGCCGGTGCTGGGAACGGTGCTGGAAATCGCGCCGAAGGATTCACCCTACGTCTTTGAAAGCCTGTTGGACACCCTGCAACGGCTGCACCGCGCCCTCGGCCCCGGTCAGGGTGAACACCTGATGCCCTTCATCAAGGTGATCCAGGAGCAGATCACCGCGCGAGGCGGCGCGGCGGCAAATTAGTTCGACACGGGGGCACAGCAGTGCTGCTGTGCCCCTGCCCCATCGACCCTACAGCCCATAGACTTCGGTGAATTTCGTTTCGAGGTAGGCGATGTAATCGCGCGACTGGATGCCCTCGCCGGTGATGCGCCGGGTGAGTTCATCGGCGGTGAACTTGCGACCGTGGCGATGAATGCGGTCGTTCAGCCAGCCCAGCAGCGTAACGAAGCGCCCGGAGGCAATGTCATCCGGGATCGACGGCACTTCTCGAATGGCCTGGTTGTAATACTGCGCCGAGAGCAGATTGCCGAGCGCGTAGGTCGGGAAGTAGCCGATCATCCCGCCCGACCAATGAATGTCCTGAAGGACGCCAACCGCATCGGTCGGCGGGCGGATGCCGAACGAGGCTTCAAAGCGGTCGTTCCATTCCTGGGGCAGATCGGCCACTTTGACCTTTCCGGCAGCCAGTTCCATCTCCAGTTCAAAGCGCAGCATGATGTGCAGGTTGTAGGTGGCTTCATCGGCCTCGACGCGGATGTAGGACGGCTTGACGATGTTGATGGCCTTGTAGAAGGTGTCCAGATCGACGCCGCCCAACTGCGGGAAGATGGCCTTGAGTTGAGGCAGCGCCCAGGCCCAGAACGGTTTGCTGCGCCCGACGATGTTCTCCCACATACGCGACTGCGACTCATGCACGGCCAGCGATGTCCCCCCGCCCAGCGGCGTGCCGTCAAGTTCGGCGGCAACGCCCTGCTCGTACATGGCGTGCCCGGCCTCGTGCATCGTCCCGAAGAGCGCCGGATTCAGGAATTCCGGCAGGGAGCGCGTGGTGATGCGGACATCATCGCGGGAGAAGCCCGTGGCGAAGGGATGCACCGTCTCATCCAGCCGCCCCCGGTTGAAGTCGTAGCCGAAGCCCCGGACGACCTCCACCGCGAACTGACGCTGCCTGTCGATGTCGAACGGCTGGTGCAGCACGGCATCGCTCACCCGGCTGGATACAGCGCGGATGCGGGCAATCAGATCGACCAGGGCGGGTTTGTGGGCATCGAAGATGGCCTTGACCTCGGCGGCTTTCATCCCGCGCTCGAATTGGCCGAGCAGCGCGTCATAGGGGTGATCGGTGTAGCCGAGGTATTCCGCCGACTGCTTGACCAGCTCGACGATCCGCTCCAACGTCGGCTGAAAGACCGCGAAGTTGTTCTCGGCGCGGGCCTGCGCCCAGACCGGATGCGCCAGTGTCGTCACCTCGGCCATCTCCGCCACAAAGGCGGCCGGCAGTTTGAACAAATCCTCGTAATCCTGGCGGACGACGCGCAGCAGGCTGGCCTGGTCGGAGTCGTAGCTGAGTCCTTCGATCTCTTTGGCCGCATCGTCAAGCAGATGCAGCGTCTTCTCGTCGGTGAACATCTCGTGGCTGAGCCGCGCCAGCGTCGCCAGTTGGCGGCCCCTGGCCGCCGCGCCGCCCGGCGGCATCTGCGTCCGCTGATCCCAACCCAGCAGCGCACCGGCGCGGTTCAGGTTGGTGATCTCTTGCAGATGAACAACGAGTTCCTGATATTTGCCCGTCATGGGTGACTCCTCATCATGGGACAGAAGGCTGCTTCAATCGTAGCAGTGGATGCGCCGCCGCGCTAAGGCCAGCGCACTGACAATACGAATCAGTCTTGCAATCAGTTCAAAATCGGCTATACTGTTTTTCACGTCCGGGCAATTAGCTCAATTGGCAGAGCACTCCTTTGACGTGGGAGGGGTTAGAGGTTCGAGTCCTCTATTGCCCACATCCACCAGCCGAACCGGGCGATTAGCTCAGCTGGTCAGAGCGCACGGTTCACATCCGTGAGGTCGGGGGTTCGAGCCCCTCATCGCCCACCTGAAACGATCCAGAGCCAGTCCACGACTGGCTCTTTTCGTTGGCAGCCCCGGTCATCCGGCGCTACTATAGTGTCCATCGACATTGGTTCATCCCCATCAAGTGACTGCGAAACGCCGCTATGGAACTTAATCCCGGTCAATTCATGGAACACGCCGTCATCGCGCTGGAGGACATCCAGCTTCGCACCGCGCTGGAACGCGGCACGGGCAATGCCGACGGCCGCCGCCGCCAGGTCATGGCCGAACTGGATACCAGCGCGGCGCTGCGGGCGCAGGCGCGGGGAGCGCGGCTGCGCGGGCTGGCCGAACTGCCCGACCTGCTCGAACAGATGGAGCGCAACGTCGTCGCCAGCGGCGGGCACGTCCTCTGGGCGAAGGATGCGGCTGAAGCCAACCAGCACATCCTCGATATCTGCCGCCAGCACAACCTCAAGCGCGGTGTCAAAAGCAAGAGCATGGTCACGGAAGAGATCGGTATGCTGCCCGTGCTGGAAGCCCACGGCATCAAAATGGTCGAAACCGACCTCGGCGAGTTCATCGTCCAGGTCAACGACAGCCACCCCAGCCACATTGTCATGCCGGTCATGCACATGACCAAAGAAGAAGTCCGCGACCTGTTCATGAGCAAGCTCGGTATGGAACATACCGACGATGCCGAGGACATGACCGCCTTCGCCCGCAAAATCCTGCGCGAGGAATTCCTGAGCGCGGACTTCGGCATGAGCGGCGGCAACTTCATGATCGCGGAGACGGGCACGGTCGTCATCGTCACCAACGAGGGCAATGGCCGCCTCTCGACCGGGATGCCGCCGCTGCACATCGCGGTGGTTGGCATCGAGAAGGTCATTCCCACCTGGGAGGACTTCGCCACGCTGGTGCAGCTCCTCCCACGCAGCGGCACAGGCCAGCGCATGACGGTCTACGTCAACATGTTCAACGGCCCAGCGCGGACGGCCGAGCCGGATGGCCCGCAGGAGTTCTATCTGGTGCTGCTGGATAACGGACGCAGCGACATCTACGCCAGCGAATACACCGAGGCACTGGCCTGCATCCGCTGCGGAGCCTGCCTGAACGCCTGCCCGGTTTACCAGAATGTCGGCGGGCACAGCTACGGTTCGGTCTATTCCGGCCCCATCGGCGCGGTGCTGACTCCCCTGTTTAAGGGCAAGAGCCTGGCTTCAGCGCTGCCCTTCGCCAGCAGTTTATGCGGCGCGTGCAAGCAGGCCTGCCCGGTGGATATCAACATTCCCGACATGCTGCTCAGACTGCGCCATGACCTCGAATCCGAGCAGGAGGCGATGTGGCAGGTCGGGATGAAAGCCTGGAACTTCGGCAACCGCCACCCGCTGCTGTATGAGGTGGGCGGCAAGGTCGCCAGCGCCGCCACGCGGATGCTCACGCAGGCGGCCGGGCAGGAGCGGCTGAACAACCTGCCCTACCCGCTGAGCGGCTGGACCGATCACCGCGACTTTCCGCCCTTTGCGTCCCAGTCCTTCCATGACTGGTGGCGCCAGAATCGCGGGGATTGAGCGCCGCCATGAGCGACGACCGCTACCTTTCGCAGAAGCTCCCGCCCGATCCCCGGAACCGGGGCCGGCTGCTCACCCTCTGGCTGGCCTTCTTCCTGGTCGCCAACGTGTTCGCCGTCGTGCGTGAACTCCAGGCAGCCAACTACCTGTCGGTCGCCTGGGCAGTCTTCGGCATCGCCGCCGGGATTTCGACCTGGCTGTGGTACAAGGTCGGCTTCTACGGGATGCTGCTCGGCTACAGCTACACCACCCTCGCCAACTTCGACGCGGGTTCACTGGTTGGTGTGATGTTCAGCCTGGTCTTCATGGGGCTGACCTTCGCGCTGGTCAGGAGCAAATGGGAGTATTTCCGGTGAAGCGCCCCCGCCGTCCACAGCCCCGCCCGGAACCGGCTCCGGTCGCCCCGGCTATCTCCGCCCTCGAATGCGAGGCCGAAGTCGCCGAAGGGCTGGAAAGCCTCGGCTGGCGCGAACTCAAGACCCGTTTCAGCGACCGCATCGAACGGAGCGGCAGCGCCGCCCGCGCCGGAGCGATCCGCTTTCGCTACCTCGGCAATCCCTACCAACTGCTCGGCCTCCGCACCGTTCAGGCCGTCTACTCGGTGCAGACCTATCCGGTTCCACGCCCAAAGGCGCTGCTCGGCGACCAGCACTTCAAGGCGCTGCTGAGTCAGATCGCCGCCGCCCGCGACCTCGCGCCGCCGGATGCTTACCGCACGCTGCGGATCAGCGCCGCCGGATCGGATTCCTCGGTGATGACCCGGCTGAAGACCGAACTCGCTGCCCGCAGCGGCCTGATCGTCGATGAGCAGGAGGGCGATCTGCTCATCCGGCTGCGCCGCGCCGCCGATGGATCGGACGGCTGGGAGACGCTGGTCAGGTTGTCGCCGCGCCCGCTGGCCGTCCGCGACTGGCGCGTCTGCAATTATGAGGGCGCCCTCAATGCCCCGGTGGCGCACGCCATGGCGCTGTTCAGCCAGCCCACGCCGGACGACACCGTGCTGAACCTGATGAGCGGCTCCGGCACGCTGTTGATCGAGCGGCT
>JAEUQZ010000268.1 GCA_016788965.1 Anaerolineae bacterium
ACCCGCCGCGCTCTGAAGCGGTCTTGTGCGTCGAGAGCGACTTGTCTTTCCACAGCGGCCTATGGATTATCTGCCCGGCGGAAGACTGTGCGATCTACTGCAAGGTGAGGCGTTCTGCTGGCGTGTCCCAGACCCGGACAGTGCTATCCAATGACCAGGACAAGATGCGGGTTGCGTCCGCATTACACATTGCGCCCTGCACAGTGGCCTTATGCCACAGGATGAAGCGTTCCTGCCCACTGGTCGCATCCCATACGCGGGCAGTGCCATCGCCTGACCAGGAGAGGATGCGGCTCTCGTCCGCGTTCCAGACCGCGCCATACACGGAATCCTCGTGGAGCAGGGTGAGGAGTGTCGCTCCTCTGGCGGCATCCCAAACACGGACAGTCGCATCGCCTGACCAGGAGAGGATGCGGCTCTCATCGGCATTCCAGGCCGCGCCGTTTGCGCTTCTCTTGTGCCACAGGGTAAGGATTCTCGCTCCGCTGGCCGCATCTGACACGTAGGCTGTGCCGTCATTGGACCAGGAGAGGATGCGGGTCTCATCGGCGTTCCAGGCCGCGCCGTAAACATAACTGTCATGCCGCAGCGTGAAGCGTTCCTGCCCGCTGGATGCGTCCCACAGGCGGACTGTGCCGTCATCGGACCAGGAGAGGATAAGGGTCGCATCGGTGTTCCAGGCCGCGCCGTAAACATAACTATCATGGCGCAGCACGAGAAGTTCTTCTCCGCTGGCCGCATCCCACACACGGGCAGTTCCGTCGTCCGACCAGGAGAGGATGCGGGTCTCATCGGCGTTCCAGGCCGCGCCCCTGACGGTGGATGTGTGCGGCAGAGTGAGGAGTTCCTCTCCGCTGACGGCATCCCACAGCCGCGCAGTGCCGTCGCCTGACCAGGAGAGGATGCGGGTCTCATCGGCGTTCCAGGCCGCGCCCTGCACGGAGCTGTCGTGCCACAGCGTGAGGAGTTCCTCTCCGCTGGTCGCGTTCCACACCCGCACAGTGTCATCATACGACCAGGAGAGGATGCGGGTCTCATCGGCGTTCCAGACTGCGCCCTGCACTGACCCGTCATGGAGCAGTACACTTGCTGCCTGGGTCAGATCATCCGCCGCGTTCAGCCGCGCTGTCTGTGGCTTATCATCAAGCAACTGCTGGCGGGGGAGATCGGCCAGGATGCGCGACTGCGTATCCCCGGCCTGACGCAGATCAGCCTCGGCACGGAGATGCTGGCGTTCGGTATTCTGGAAACCGATGAAGGACAGGGCCGCCAACACCAGCGAGATCAACAGTCCACCATTCAAGCCCAGGATGGGACTGCTGCGAAGATCGCTCGGCAGTGGGTACTCAGGATGTTCCCGCATAACTCCTCCGTCTGGTCTTTGCGTTCTTGGCGGCTTTCGGGTGTTTTCCCGAATTACCTTCCCGCCGGAACGGTAGGCAAGCGCATCCATGATCTGTTGCTTGATGGTCAACATGGATTTCAGCCTGCTTGCTCTGAAGTGGTATTGTACGTCAAGCGTGTCATGGCTTTCCACAACGGCCTGTCAACGGGTGCATTTCACTTAAGGGGTGCTTTGTTGTCGGACGCCAAGAATGGCGTCCCTACCCAAACACGAGTCGTAGGAATGGGCTTCTGCCTGTCTCCGCCGATGAACCTTGCCCCCAATCTGAAATACGCCCCTATGAACCGGGCATCCGGCGGAAGACGAGGCGATCCACGGCGAGGGAGAGCTGGCGCGGATCGGCGCTCTGGCCGATCTCGGCTGGGACGATCACGGCGTCGTAGGTCAGCCGGAGTTCGAGGTGTCTCCCCTGCCCCACTGCGGCGGCCGGCAGGGTGAAGGTGAAGGTCTGGAGCGCGTCCGGCTCCACGCGCACTGTCCCCGGTTCGAGCGCGACTCCGTCCACGGAGAGGCGCAGCGTCCGCGCTTCCCAGAAGGCCTGGGCGGTGACCTCGACGGTGTAGGCTCCAGGCGGGAGGTCGAGGTAAAGCCGCGCGTCGGGGTATTCACCTGCCCAGCGCCAGTCCACCGGGCCGATGTCCTCTTGGCGATGCCAGCCCCAGCCGATGTAGGTTTCATCCCCTTCGCGGCCCAGATCGAGCGTATAGACGCCCGGCTCGGTCTCCGGAGGGCGGCGCGATCCGCAGCCGTCGGGATGCCAGGCGGTGCGGTAGACGACCAGATCGCGCTCGACGGTGGGCGGGCAGAGCAGATCGTCGAGGGTGTTGAGGTAGCCGACGATCTCCTGGACGGTGGGGCCGTCGCGCCCGATCATGTCCTGATGGATGACGATGTAGCCGACCGGCCACTCCGGGATGATGCGGCGCAGTTCCGGCTCGACCAGGGCAGGATCGAGGAAGCGGCGCTGACCCAGCCAGCTCAGCAGCGGGTCATCGGTTCGCATGGCGTAGAAGTGCAGCACGTCGGCGCGGGAGATATGGCCGTTGACCATGCGCTTGCCGTGGAAGATGCCGTACCACTGGAGGGCGGCGAAACGCTGCTCACCGACCAGGGACTCGCCGGTACTGGCCCCAGTCGGGGATTCGATCACGACGTAATCATAGGGTTCGCCGCCCATGATGTCGTAGGCGGTGTAATGCGGTGGGAGCGGTTGGATAGGCACGGAGTCGTACAGGCGGGCGTCGGCTATGACCAGCAGGAGCAGCGCGGTGGGGATCAACCAACGGTGACGGCACTGACGCATCAACATCGTTAGCGTCTTCAATGCGAACAACGCGGCCGGGATCAGCAGCACCGGGCCGAAGCGCTCTGGATAGCGGAACTGGCCGCCGAGCAGGTTGTGGAGCAGCGTGTAGGGCATAGGGATGCTGGCGTCGCCGAGGGTGATCGATGATCCGGCGGCCAGGATCAAGGGTGGGAGCATCAGTGCCAGCCAGAACCAGCGGGTTGGCTGGTGTTGGCTATTTTCCTTATGGCTATGCGAAGCAACCTCACTGCTAAACTGTGGAATGCGCCGTCCCCAGATCAGGGCGAGGGCGACTAAGGGCAGCACCACCGCGCCCAGCGGGACGCCCTCATCGATGTGCCAGAGGAAGCCCCACGGCCAGCGGATGGCGATGGCCTGTTCGGGGCGAGTCGAGACCAGGACGGAGCGGTCGAAGGCCAGCAGCGCGGGCAGCGGGCCGATGAACCAGAGCAGCATCAGAGCGACGGCCAGCGCCATGACCCCAGCCCCGATCAGCCGCAGCCGGGCGCGGGCATCCGCCGCGCGGAGGAGCGTCCACAGGCCGTAGGGGACGATCAGGAAGGCGGCAAAGAGGGGGTATTGCAGGTCGGTCAGCACCATCGCCCAGAGCGTCAGGCCGACCAATGCCGCCCAGAACCACAGGCGGCGGGGATCAGCGGCGCGGCTGAGTTCGCCCCAGGTCAGAAGCAGTACGGGCAACCAGAACCAGCCGAGGATGTTCAGCATCGTCCAGTAGGCGGCGTTCGCCAGCAGCGGCGAGAGTTCCAGCATGGCTCCGCCGACCAGCGCCAGCCCCGGCGAGACTCCTTCACGGCGCAGCAGCGTGTAGAAGCTCCAGCCAGCGAGTGTATAGGCGGCCACGAAGATGGCGGTTACGGCGGCGACCGTCCCGCCGAGCGGTTCGATCAGCGCCCAGAGCGGAAACCAGAAGAGCGCCAGGGTGTGATAAACCAGGCTGGAGGTATACGGCGCGAAGACATAGCTGGTCTGGTAGACATCCAGGCCGGATGCCAGCGCGTGGCGCACCCACCAGTAGTTCCAGTGGAAGTGGAAGTAGTCGGTGACGATGGTCCCGGTGAGGTGAGTCTGGGTATGGAACAGCGGGCGGTAGAGCGCCAGCAGCGCGATCCCGAAGCAGGCCGCCAGCGACAGCAGCGGGGCGAGGCGTGATGGCCGGGTTAGCAGCGTGGTCATGGAGGGGAATTGAACCGCAAAGACGCAAAGAACGCAAAGAGAAAGAATTGAACCGCAAAGTCCCTATGAAATAGCATCACACCCAAAGACGAAAACCCAATGCGAATTGAACCACAGAGACACAGAGGACACAAAGATCATACCGAGAGGATGGGGAGTTACACAGCCAGAGCGGGTTTAAGTGAAGCCGGCTGATTCTGCCGGGGCGAAAAACACCAGCAGCGTCAGGTCTTCGGTGATGCTGTGGAAGCCGTGCGAGACCTGTGCCGGAACGTATACGATGCTGCCCGGCGCGACAGGGTAATCGGCGCTGCCGACGCGAATCTGGGCGCGCCCAGCGGTGACGTAATAGACCTCGTCCTCGGCGTGAGGATGCTGCGAGTCGATGCTCCCGGCAGGCAGCCGGTACATGCCCATGCTCAGCGCATTCAGGCGTAAAAACTCCAGGTACGGTTTGCCGTGCTGTGTGTGCTGCGCCAGCAAGTCGTCAAGGGTCATCATCATCATGGTATTCTGCTCCTACCCTGTTCACTGCAAACGTCAGGCAACGATACCACAGCCAGGGCGTTATCTGCACGTTGACCTTTTTCGTGGACGGATTAGAATGCTCCGCAACGCAGGTCATCCATGAGGAAACCAGCTCATGTGCCCACGAAATCGGCTGATTCTGCTGCTCACCGCCGCGTTATTCGCTGCCTCGATGCTGGTGGTGTCCAGCATGATGGCGCAGTCCGAACCGCAGCCTTCAACCCCCGTGTTTACCCCGTCACCGACCCAGCCGGTCATCGTGTTCAGCGCCAACGGGCAGCCGTCACTGATGTATTCCGATCTGTACGGCGTGTTTCGGGTGTACCTCAGCACCGATCTCAATGCACCCCTGACGGATCGCGCGAGCCACGCTATCCAACCGCGCTGGTCACCGGATGGCACGCGCATCGCCTTTACGCTCACAGGGACGGCAGATACGCCGCTGCGTCTTCCTGACGGATTGACCGACAGCGCGATTGCCATCATGGCGGCGGACGGGAGCAATCCCGTGCTGATTACCGAGGGACGTGGCGAGTACGCGCCGGCGTGGTCGCCCGACGGGCAGACGATTGCCTTCGCGTCGCTGCCGGACAGGGGGGTGTACCTGATGGACGCAGACGGCGGGAACCGGCGGCTGGTGCGCGACGGAGTGTTGGTGAAGTCGCTGTCCTTCGCCCCCGATGGCGAACGCCTGCTGGTGACGGCGCAGGAGGATCGGCTGTACCGGGTCACCATCCTGAATACCGGCGACGGAACGATGTACCGCCTGCTCGATGACGACCGCAGCGCGTGGGATGCCGTGTGGTCGCCGGATGGGCGCACGATTGCCTTCGCCACGGAGGATGGCATCCTGCTGACCGAAGATGAAGGCCGCACGACACGACAAATAACGCCAACCGGGTACATGGCGTTTGCGCTGGAGGATGGAACTGTGGTGAGCGATCTGGCGTGGTCGCCGGAGGGGACGCATCTGGCGGTCAGCGTGTTTTCCCATCGATTGGCGGCGGCGGTCAGCACACCTGTGCCTTATGAGCGGGTGGGTCCCCAGCTTGCCGTGATCGACATCGCCACCGGAGAACTCGACCTGCTGACGTATGGCTTCACCAACAGCTATCCGGACTGGAGGCCTGTGGTGATTGATTGACCTGCTGTCGGTGAAAATACAGACTCAAGGGCACAGGCCGTGAAGCGTCGGCAGGCACATAGCCCACTTTCATCTGGATAATGCTGGGCCGGGTCACTGTTACATCAGGCTGGTGAAGATTACGGGGTTGGGCTATGATTACGGGCAGCATCACCATCTGCCAAGCTGAGGGATAACCCATGCTCCGTAAAGTCTTTGCGCCGCTGTTCGTCCTGGTCAGCACGCTGACGCTGCTGTACCTGGCGATCCCGCGTCATTCCGTGCTGGCCTGCCTGCCCTGCCAGTGCCCGACCAACACCAGCGTCAACTGCTACGGCGATTATGCGCTGTACACGAAGGTCGATAAGAACGACCAATGCACCATCGAGGTGCTGGGGATCGACCCGAAGACGGGCAAGCCGCGCCCGGCGCTGCTGGTCAAGCCGCGCGATCTCGCCAAGATTCCTGACCAGCCGGAAAAGAACACACTCATCAAGACCTACTACGAGTTCTCGCTGTATAAGCTGACCACAGGCGAATACCAGTTGAACGTCGGCCCGGACTTCGAGAGCAAAGTCCACGTCATCATCTGGACGGGCTGCCCGGCTCAGAACCCCTACGAGAGCAGCTACATCTCCGAAGACAAGTAATGCGGTTATGTCGGGGGGCGCGGCTCGGTCTGCGCCCCGATAACCTGTCATCTATTCTGCCCGCGCCGTGACATTCCTTACTGCCCATCCCCGGTCAATCTCTCTAGAGTCATGGAAAAGATGGGGCTTCGTCCGCCAATCCAGGCGCGGATGCCAAGAATGGCGTCCCGATGGTGGGGGTATAATGGGTAGTCGGATGGATGACCCGAAAACAAGGGAAGAGATGGAATCATGAGCGACTCCGCCTGGCACATCAATGAGTACGGTTTTCCGTTACAGAGCAGCTCCGAAGATCAACTCAAGTTCCTGCTGCGCTATGCCATCCTGGCTCCTTCCAGCCACAACTCCGAGCCGTGGAAGTTCGCGGTGCTGCCTGACGAAGTGCGGGTGTATGCCGACGACAGCCGCTGGCTGAAGGTGGCCGATGTGGATCAGCGCGAACTGTACATCAGCCTGGGCTGCGCGTTGGAAAACCTGCTGATCGCCGCCGCGTACTTCGGCTACAAATCTCAGGTGACGTACTTCCCGGAGGCGGGCAACGAGAAGTGGGTGGCGAGCGTCAAGCTGGCGGGCGAGAAACGGGCCGCCCCGCTGGATGTGCGCGAATTGTTCTACGCCATCCCGCTGCGGCACACCAACCGCCAGACGTACCAGTCCAAGCCGATTGCTCAGCGCGATCTCGCCAAGCTGGAAAGCTGCTTCACCGCGCCCGGCATCCAGCTTCACCTGACGGATGACGCCGAGATCAAGCGCCAGGTCGATGAATTGGTCAGCCGCGCCGATATGATCCAGTTTGCCGATCCCAAGTTCCGCGAAGAACTGGGTTTCTGGATCGGCGAGGGGTCGTTCGGGCAGCCGTGGCTGATCGCGCGGTTGGGGCAGTTGGCGGTGACGTACCTGAATCTGGGCAGCCAGACGGCCAAGCAGGACAGCGAAGTCCTG
>JAEUQZ010000269.1 GCA_016788965.1 Anaerolineae bacterium
GGATCGGCCCCATCTGGAAGCAGCGGGCTGACCTCGATACCTATCACGGCTACGGCATCCAGAACTTCCTGGAGATCGATCCGCGCTTCGGAACCCGCCAGGACTTACGCAATCTCGTCGATGCCGCCCACCTGCGCGGCATGTACATCGTCCTCGACATCATCTACAACCACACCGGCAACAACTGGTTCTACAACGCCGCTGGCAAGCCCGCCAGCTCGCTGCCTTACCGCTACCAGCCCCGTTATGAGGTGCATTCCTGGCGCTCCGGCTCCGGCCAGCCCACCGCCACCATTCAGAATCCCGAAGATGGCGTCTGGCCGCGGGAATTCCAGAACCTCGATTGGTACACCCGCGCTGGATCGATTGGAAGTTGGGACCCCGCTGGCTGGGAAGACCCCCTCAACCCCAATGTCGAGTTCCGCCGGGGTGATTTCTTCGACCTCAAAGACCTCGACCTGACCCGTCCTGAAGTGCTGTCTGCGGTCATCAAGATTTACCAGTACTGGATCGCCCTCAGCGATTGCGACGGTTATCGCATCGATACCGTCAAGCACATCCCCTTTGAATCCTCCCGGCGCTTTTGCAGCAGCATCCGCGAGTATGCCGAAGCCATCGGCAAAGAGAACTTCTGGCTCCTCGGTGAAGTCACCGGCGGCGAATACCTCGAACGCAGCTACCTGGAAATCTCTGGCCGCAACCTCGACGCCATCCTCGACATCGGCCCGTCCCGCGTCAACCTGATGAACATGTGCAAGGGACTCGGCAGCCCCTCCGCCTTCTTCGACCAGTACCAGGAATCCAACCTGATGGGCAGCCACCGCGAAGCCGGGCACTACCATGTCTCCATCCTGGACGATCACGATATGGTTGGAGCCAGCAAGCGCCGCTTCAATGCCCAGAATCCCATCCCCACCCGCTTCGAGCAGACCGCCCACGCCGTCGGCGCGATGCTCACCACCCTGGGCGTCCCCTGCATCTATTACGGAACCGAGCAGGCCCTCGATGGCAGCGACGCCGACCACGACCGCAGCATCGAGCCGAACCTCAGCTTTGAAGACCGCTACATCCGCGAATCCCTCTTCGGCGGTTCTTTCGGCGCTTATCGCACCGCCGGTTGCCACTTCTTCAATCCCGCCCATCCCACCTACCTCCGCATCCGCGCCATCAACCGCGTTCGCAATCGTGAAGACCTCATCGGCCTCACTCTGCGTCGTGGCCGCCAGTATTTGCGCGAAGTCTCTGAAGATGGGGTTGGCTTCGGCCTCCCTGAGGTAGGCGGCATCCTGGCCTGGTCGCGCCTCCTCTTCGATCAGGAAGTCCTGCTCGTCATGAACACCCACGGCCTGGAAGGGCGTTCCGCCCATATCACCGTCGATGCCGGACTCAATCCCGCTGGCAGCGAACTCCGCGTCCTCTACCGCAGCGATTGGCCCGATGACCAGCTTCGCAGCCTCACCGCCGCCGAGACCATACCCGTCCGCACCGTCAAAGGCCGCTCCACCGTCGAAGTCCGCCTCCGCCCCAGCGGCATGATGATCCTCGCCTGACGCTCCCTTGAAAATAGCCCTTCTCACCCCGAAATATGCCTTCGTAGGGACGGGCTTCTGCCCGTCCGAAATCTCTGCTCTGTATATCCCCCACACTCTCCGTATGATCTTGGCGTTCTTGGCGTCTTGGCGGTTCAATTCGTATTCGGATATTCATCGTGGGGTGTGATGCCATTTCATACTCTATGGTTCAATTCGTCTTCTGTCTTTGTCTTCCCTAATCCCCAACCCCTAATCCCCAATCCCTACCTCACAGCGTCTCCTTGATCGTCGTGGCGATCTCCGCCGTCACCCCCCTGACCTGCATCAGCTCGTCGATGGTCGCCCCGCGAATTGCATCGATGGAATTCCCGAACGCCTTCAGCAGCGCCTTGCGTCGCTTCGGGCCAATGCCTGGAATCTGTTCCAGCTTGCTCGCCATCCCTGCCTTCGTCCGCTGCTGCCGGTGACTCGTGATGGCGAACCGGTGCGCCTCATCTCGCACCCGCTGCACCAGATACAGCGCCGGACTCCGCCGGTTCAGAATCACTGGCGTGGATGCTCCCGGCCGGTACAGTTCCTCGAACTGCTTTGCCAGTGAAGCGACAGGCACTTTCCCCAACAGATCGAACTCCGTCAGTACCTCGATGGCGATCCCCAACTGCCCCTTGCCCCCGTCGATCAGCAGCAGATCGGGCAGCCGCCGCCACGTTTCATCATGATCGTCCCCGCCCGGTGTATTCACCATCGGGTCCTCCAGCGCCCCCTTCCAGCGGTTGAACCGCCGCGTCAGCGCCTCCCGCATCGACTGGTAGTCATCCGGCCCCGCATGACTCACCGTCCGAATATTGAACCGCCGGTACTCCGATTTGCGCGGCGCGCCCTGATCGAACACCACCCGGCTCGCTACAATCGATGTCCCCTGCGTCGTGCTGATGTCGAAACACTCGATCCGGTTCGGCGGCCTCGGCAGATCGAGCGCCTTCTGGAGTTCGCCCAGCGCCTCCTCCTGCTTGTGCGTATCCGCCTCCCACTGTTCCCGGATCATCCGCAGCCCTTCCGCCGCGTTCTCCTGCGCCATCTTGATCAGATCGCGCTTATTGCCCCGCTGCGGCACAGTGATCGCCACCTTCTGCCCGCTGCGCTTATCCCGCAGCCACTGCTCGATGATCTTGGCGCTCTCCACCTCGTTCGGCAGCATGATCTCGCTGGGAATCTCCGCCGCCTCCGCGTAAAACTGCGTCAGGAATTGCTCCAGCACCGCCTCGTCGGATTCGCCCTCCGCCCCCGTCAGCATCCGCACATCGCTGCCCACCAGCTTCCCGTTGCGGATGAACAGGATTTGCACCGCCGCGTCATTCTTGTCCCGCGCCAGCGCCACCACATCATGATCGGTCATGTTCGGATTGACCGCCTTGTGCCGCTGTGTGATGTATTCAATCGCCTTGAGCTGATCGCGCACCGCCGCCGCCCGCTCGAATTGCAGCGCCTCTGCTGCCGCGTTCATCTCCTGAGTCATCCGTTTGACGACCCCTTCGCTCTTCCCATTCAGCACGTCCATCAGCTCGCTGATCATCGCCCGGTATTCGTCTTTCGTCACCGCCCCGATGCACGGCGCATTGCACAGCTTGATGTCATAAAACAGGCACGCCCGCTCATCCTTCCCGTTGATCTCCCGGTCGCATGTCAGATACGGGAATGCCCGCCGCAGCGTCCGCAGCGTATTCTGCACCGCCCACATCGCCGCGTATGGCCCGAAGTAACGGCTCCCGTCTTTGACCACCCGCCGCGTCGTCTCCACCCGTGGATAACCGTCCTGCCAGTTGATCTTGATGTACGGGTAGTGCTTGTCGTCCTTCAGATTGATGTTGTAGAACGGCTGGTGGCGCTTGATGAGCGTCTCTTCGGTGATGAGCGCCTGCACTTCCGTCTCGGTGACGATCACCTCGATATCGACGATGTTCTCCCGCAGCCGCAGCGTCTTGGCGCTGCCCTCCGCGCTGGAGTTGAAATAGCTCCGCACCCGGTTCCGCAGCCGCTTGGCCTTGCCCACATAAATGATCCGCCCGTCCTTGTCCTTCATCAGATAGCAGCCGGGCTTCATCGGCAGGCTTTTCAGGATGTTCGCAATGTGTTCGCTGGGTCGAAAACTCATAAGCCTCACCCCGGATATGGAATAGGCGTTCTATTGTATATGGCCTCACCCCTCCGCGCGACACCCTCTGATCGAACACTTCCACCCATCTCACTTCGCTCGTCGGTTCGGTGTTTACTTCAGGTGGCGACGCAGTACAACATCGACCGCTTCGTTCCCGCTGGGAATCGCATTCGCAGGAATATCCGAACCCGCCGCGATGAGCGCTTCAACAGTCGCCGGAAAATCACCATCCCACCGCCAACTGTGTGCCGATCCGTAGATCGCGCTGTCCAGAGGTCTCCCACCATAGCAGTTCTGGAGGCTCAGCGGCGGATTGTGCTGTAAGAGTAATCTGACGACATCAACAAACCCGTGAAAGGCTGCCCGATCCAGGGGCGTGGAGTCATCAGCGCCGCGCACGCGGGGATCGAAGCCTGTTTCCAGCATGACCTTGACCGCTTCCAGTTGGTTCTCCCAGGCTGCATCTGCTAACACACGCTGATCCTGATTGGGCAGCGACGCAGCGATGTCGGGAAACTCCTTGAGTATCGACCGAGCCGCTTCGGCATCGGCTCGTTCACAGGCCGCCACAAACTGGCGCTGCGGTGAACTCCGCTCCAGCAGAAACTGGTAAAGCTGGCGATAGCCGTAATTGAGGGCAACCTGGTGCGGAGATTTGTTATCGCCAATGCTATAGACGTAGATGTGCAATCCAGGTGCGCGGGGAACATGCGGGTCGTTTTCCTGCCCAATACGCCGGTTGATGGCATCGGGATCACTCTCCAATACACTCCTCACGAGAGCGATGTCCCCCAGCGCGCAAGCCATGAAAATGTCTGCCTTCGCGCCCCGCGACAGCACGTCGCGACAAAGCTCCAGACGGTCAGCGACCATCCATTGGGCTGCGGTCCCGCAGTGATCGACATCCCGTGCCTCGATGTCTGCTCCGCGTTCCAACAGATAATCAATGATCTCAATCGAGTGGGCAAAATGTAGCGGACGCTTGCCGTCAGGGCCTTTCGCATGAACGAGTTCTGGCTCGGCCTCAATCATCTGGTGCAGGGCCTCCATCATGCCCTGCTCCGCAGCCGAATGCACATCCACTTTCGCGCCGCGTTCGATCAAATAGCGGGCCATGTCCTGGTTGGAACCATGCAGTACGCCGAATGCGCCTGCCCACCACGCGCTCTTGGCGTTGATGTTTGCGCCGTGATCCAACAGCGCATCCACCATCTCCCGGTTGTGCCCGGCAGCGATGACGACTGCCGGGGAGTCGAAACCGATCACCGGATCATCGATCAGCGTCACGAGCGCAGGAGTGGTCGCAAGCAGTTCCCGCACTCGAGTGGCGTCTCCCTGCTGAACAGCGCGGGCAAAGTGGCTGAAGGTTTCTTGCAGACCTTTACGCACGGTCTCGATCTGGTTCTTGAGCTGCGGCCAGCTTGAAAAGCCGTATTCGCGGGCAATGACCAGTTGGGCATCGCTGAGCTTGAATCGATCCGGCGGAATGCTTTTATCAGCACCATTTTGCAAGCGGGGATGAAATGCGTAGACCCGTTCAAGCGCCGCTGCATCATGTGCTTGATAGGCCCGCAGTAGGGCTTTGGCCTGCTTCTTTTCGTATTCGAGATTCGGTCTTGAAGGAAGTGTCTTGGTCATGCGGAACACCTTTCATAAGCTGCCCGCTGTCCGCATCTGGGGCTGAAGGTCGTTCGCATGTTTGATTGGATTGTGTGCTATCAGGTGGGACAATCCCTGCCCGCGGACTGGCTGCGCCCTGCGCGCCTCAAAACTATAGATTGAGTACATGTGCTTTGTCAAATTCCGCAATCACCGTTCTATCATCCTCTCCCCAACCCTGCGCCTCGCTCAAACACCATCTTCGTGGGGACGGCCTTCTGCGGCCGAAGGAAGTCCCATATGAATTTTGACGAGCATGTTCGGCAATGCGTATCGAGGTACGTAGGGGCGAACTAAGGGCGTCTTCGCCCGCATGTCCGCCCGCCCATTACCTGTGGTTCAATCCGTATTGGATATTCGTCTTTGGGTGTGATGCCATTTCATAGGGACTTTGCGGTTCAATCTGTATTCCATCTTCCCCAATCCCTAACCCCCAATCCCTGATCCCTATTTCCCCCCTCCTGCTTGACCCCCACGCCGAAATCACGTTATGATGAGCGCCAAATGGACATGGATGGAATGTATGAGTGTTGAACAGCGGTCGATAGCGTTTTTCAGGATCGGTGGGCGCGAGGTCGATGTCACCTCGGTGCTGGAATCCCGCCCCACCTTCGTCATCGGCAGTGACCCCCGCAGCCACCTCATGCTGCTGGAGCCTTCCGTAGCCGCCTCCCACGCGATGCTCAGCCTGCGCGACGACGGCCCGGTCATCGTCTCCTGCTTCCCCCATCTGGAGACCTTCGTCAATGACAAGCGCATCAAAGCCCCCACCCGCCTCAACCCCGGGGATCGCGTCCGGGTAGGGGAGGCCGAGCTGCTCTTCCTGCAAGAGGAACGCGCCGGGATGCCCCTGCCGGTTGCTCCGGCCGCCCTGCGACCCCGTGCCGCTGTCCTGCCCGTCGCGGCCAAAGCATCCGCGCCAGTGCTCCAATATGCTCCCGCATCGGCTTCAGCGGTGCTTGCCCCCGGCGAAATCTTCATGCCCCGCCATGAAGCCGCTGCCGCCTCATCCGGCATTGGCGGCATCGTTCTGGGATTGGTCGCGTTGCTCGCCCTCGTCGCCGTGATTGGCTTCGGCATCGTCGGCAATCAAACCACCGCCGCCACCTCCAGCCTCACCCAGTATGCCTACCGAGATGGGAACATCAGCATCGTCATGTTCGATGCGGATTGGTGAGCGGTCTGCAAAGTGCAGATACCCATCGTGAATGGGCTTGAAGAAGAGTACAAAGGCGATGTCTACGTCCAGCACATCGATACCGACGACCCGGCCAACCGCCGCCTGATGACCGAATTCAACGTGGACAGCATCCCGCGCATCCTCATTATCAACGATCAGGGCGAGATTTCTGCCGATTTCAGCGGCCTGACCAACGAGCCAACCCTCCGCGCCGCCATCGAACAGGCCCTCTCCGAATCCGTCGGCGGCCGCGCCACCTGATCCCCCCCACCCCCCCAGGAGGAAATGTGTCCTCCTAGGCCGTTACCTTCAAATGATGCAGTTATACCAATTGGGAGCATGTTTGTGAAAACCCTGCCTCGACTACACATGATTGGCGTATGGTCGCTTTCGTTAATCTTGGGAATTTTCGGCAGTGCCGGCACAGGAACTGCAACCGAATCGGCGTTCCTCCCGGATGACTTACAACCCATCACGCCGGAAAACATGCATTCAATCCAGCAGCTTGCCATGCTTGGAACCGGCACGATTCAGTCCATAACTTGGTCATCCGACAGTCGCTATCTTGCCGGCTCTGGATCCGCTGGCATTCGCGTATTTGA
>JAEUQZ010000026.1 GCA_016788965.1 Anaerolineae bacterium
ATCAAACCTTCCTCGTGTCCAGCGGGAAGGAGTACATCGAGGCGAAGCTGACGATCACCGCCTCGACCCTACAAAACAACACAAGCGGCGGGGGCATTTATGCCGGTGATTTGACGCTTGCCCGCAGCACACTTTCATCCAACGGCCAAACAGGGGTCGCTGGAATAATGTACATTACTGACTCTGTCTTGACGGGTCATGAAGTGGCGGCTGTTTCTCTCGATGGCGGAGACCGATCCATCATCAGCAATTCCACGATTGCAGACAATCCGGGGCAGGGGATTACCGGTTTCGGAAAAATCACGGTGGCAAATTCGACGATTGCCGCCAACCTCGGCGGCGGCGCTAATGTCGGCCAGTTCTTCATGGACGACAATCTCATCATCAGCAGCACCATCATCGCTGGAAATACTTATGAGGGAAATGCCGATATCGCTGGAACCGTGGTTTCGCTTGGCAACAATCTGGTTGGCGACCCTGGCACAACGACGGGATGGTTCTCCAGCGATTTGCTGGGTGTTGACCCGCTCCTCGCCCCCTTGGGCGATTATGGCGGCCCAACTCAAACCATGGCGCTATTTGACGGTAGTCCAGTTATTGGCGCGGGCTACTGCCTCGGCGATCAAACTGCTCCTGGCGTGACCGCCGATCAGCGCGGAGTCAAACGCAAGGACTCCTGCGACATTGGCGCATATGAAACTGAACCGGGGACGAGCTTGCCAGCGGTAGTGCCAACCAGCGCGCCAACACAGAAGGCCACACTTGCCGCAACCAGTACACCCACCGAGTCCTCGGAGGTGCCTACCGCTGGAGTTCCCGCCATTCCTTTCACCGCTACAGCGCCCGCTATCGTTTTCACTGCTACGGCGAATCAAGGAATAAATGTACGCAGCGGACCGGGGCTTGAATACAACCCACCGATAGGCAGCCTCGCGGCTGGTCAGAGTGCCGTGGTTCTTGCCATTAACCCGAAAGGGGATTGGTACAAAATCCAATACTATGACGGTGAGGGGTGGGTTGGCCGGATGTATGTGACTACACAGGGCGATATCTCTGGGCTACCCGTCGATCATGGGAACGGTGCTTCACTCAACTCCGACACAAAACCCGCCGCAATCGTCCTGCAAGAGAACTGCATTCTCCATACGCTTCAGGCCAACGATACGCCTGCTTCCCTGGCAAGTCTGTATGGCGCGGATTCTTTCAGGATTTTGGAAGTCAATGGATTGACTGCGGAAACCTCCACACTACTGAAGGTCGGGGACGAATTACTCATTCCCCAAGAAGGTTGTTCTCTGACTATGTACCAGCGGCCGTCCTGATACTGACTCCGTTTTGTGCAGTGCGACGACCGTTACAAGTGGGCGGCAGCGTCGGATAGGGCGGTGGAGAGGGCGTCGAGCGTGGCGGACATGCCGCCGCCCTGGGCGAAGTTGGGCTGACCGCCGCCGCGACCGCCCCGGCTGGTGGCGATCTCACGCAGGAGCGCGCCCATGTCCTGGGGCAGGTCGGCGCTGCGGGCGAAGACCATCTGGCATTTGTCCCCGGCAGAGCCGATCAGGGCAATGACGCCTGGGCCGGCGGTCAGGCGGGAGGCGAGCAGCTTGAGTTCGGCGGCGTCACGGTTTTCGTAGGCGGCCTGGATGAGCGCCCAGCCACGGGCGCGGTCGGCTCCGGCCAGGAGGCGGTCGGCTTCGAACTCGACGAGCTGCTCGCGAGCGGCTTTGAGGGCGGATTGGGCGGCTTTGAGATCGGCGCGGAGTTTGGCGACGAGTTCGGGAGTCTCGCTGTAGCGGCAGTCGAGATCGGCGGCGAGGCGGGCGATGGCGCGGTGTTTGGCCTGATAGTCCCGCAGGGCGCGTCCGCCGCAGAGGAATTCCAGGCGGGTCTTGCCGCGATGCTTCTCGGTTTTGACGATCTTGAGCAGCCCGATGGCTCCGGCGCGGGCGACATGGGTTCCCCCACAGGCAGTGACATCGAAGCCGTCGATTTCGACGACGCGCAGGCCCTCGGTGAGGAGGTGCCTGGGCAGGCGGCGCATCCGCACGCCTTCCTGGTCGTCGAGGTCGCGGAGGCGGGCGGTGACGGCGCGGTCTTCCTGGATGATGCGGTTGGCGAGGGTTTCGGCTTCGGCCAGGGTGGAATCGGGCAGGTCGGGGCGGTCGAGGTCGATGGTGAGGGTGTCCAGGCTGAGGTGAAAGCCGATGGTTTTGGCTTCGGCGACCTGGACGCAGGCGGCGGTCAGGAGGTGCTGGCCGGTGTGCTGCTGCATGTGGTCGAAGCGGCGGAGCCAGTCGATCTCGGCTTCGACCTGGTCGGAGTCGAGCGGCTCGGCCAGGACGTGGATGACGGCGGCATCGGATTCGCGGGCGATGACATCGATGACGGGGATGCCGTTGAGCGTTCCCATATCGCAGGGCTGGCCGCCGCCGGTGGGGTAGAAGGCGGAGCGATCCAGGATGACGGCGGGTGCGCTTTCATAGGCGAGGCGCTCGGTCACGCGGGCGGTGAAGCGGGCGAGATAGGAGTCATCGTAGTAGAGGCGGTCGGTCATGGTGGCGCACCTGGGATGAGAAAGAAACACATGCCAGAGAATACCACCACAGAGGCACAGAGGACACAGAGGAATACAGAGGGGGTGGGCAAAGAGTCATAACCGCAAAGTCCCTGTGAAATGGCATCACACCCAAAGATGAATATCCAATGCGAATTGAACCGCCAAGACGCCAAGAACGCCAAGATCATACGGAGAGTGTGGGGGATATACAGAGGAGCTGTCCATGAAAGGGAGTTACAACACAAAGGGATGAAAATGGGCGGGGCGAGTCGGCGGGAGGTCGCCGAGGGATGAAATCCCCCGGCTACAGGAAGACCACCCCCTCCAGGGGTTCTGGAAGACGGGCGCGGCTGGTTTGGGAAATCCCGGACAGGCATCTGCCTGTCCCTACGAAGACGTGTTTGAGGGAAGCGAATGTCTATTTTCAAGGGAGACGCAAAGGACGCAAAGAGAAAAGGAATCAGAGCGGCCTTCCCGAACGAGGGGAAGGCCGCTGCTGTTCATGACGTGGGGGCGTTCTAGGCTTTGGCGCCGACGCGCACCGGGATGACCTTCGGCTGGGCCTGCGGGGTCTTGGGCAGGGTCAGCCGGAGGACGCCGTTCTCGTAGGCGGCTTCGATCTTGTCGCTGTCCACGGGCATGCCGACGCGGACGCTGCGGGTGAACTTGCCGTAGCTGCGCTCCAGCATGAGGGTGCGGGCGTTGTCCTTGTCGTCGAAGGCCGGCTGCGGGACTTCGCCGGTGATGGTCAGCACGTCGTCTTCCATGCTGACATGGAGGTCCTGCGGGTCAACGCCGGGCAGGGTGGTGAAGAGGACGTAAGCCTGGTCGGTCTCGAAGACATCCAGCGCCAGGGTGTTGCCGGCAGCCGTCGGGCGGACGCCGCGCCAGCTCTCGTCAAAGAGGCGATCCATGGCGCTCTGCATGGCGGCCATTTCACGGAAGGGGTTCCAACGGACGATGGTATTCATGGGTTTGCTCCTCAGCTTGATTGTTGATTTGGGTTCACGACCCTGACTCTACGCGGTCCATATATGAAAAATGTCGGCGCTGCGTAAATTTTTTATAGGAGGCTGCTGGGAGATGGCTAAACTGAAAGGCGTTCGCAAGCCGGGTGTCTGAGACTTGTCTATAGCTGTAAAAAGTGACGGGATTGCAATGACGACTGAAAACCTCTCTATCGACCACCTGATTGACGCCTTGTTGAGCGACAGCCCGATCAAGCAGCGGTATGCCGTGGACGTGCTGGGGCGGATGGCAGATGAACGGGCGATGGACGCGCTGGTGACGGTGCTGCGCGATGGGCAGGGCAAGTGGAACACGCAGATCATCAAGGCGCTGATCAAGATCGGGGAGCCGAGTGTGCCGCCGCTGATCCAACTGCTGAGCCACAGCGACCGGCAGGTCTGGGCGCTGGCGGCGGCGGCGCTGGTGAAGATCGGGGAGCCGAGCGTGCTGCCGCTGATGGTGGCGCTGCCGAACGCGGATGAACAGGCGCGGCTGCTGATTGTGGAGACGCTGGGGCAGCTTGGCGATGAGCGGGCGGTCGTGCCGCTGGTGCAGCTTCTCGTGACGGATAAGTCCGACGCGCGGACTGTGGCGGCTATCGCGCTGGTGCGGATCGGGAAGGCAGCGATTCCGCCGCTGGTGGAATTGATGGTGGAGTTCAACAGCAGCGGGCTGCGGCGCACGTCCATCGAGATCATCAAGCGGATGGGTGACGAGGCGGTGGATACGCTGCTGGGGGCGGTGCGGCATGGGACGGAATTGGAGCGGCAGCAGGCGGCGCTGATCCTGGGCGAAATCGGGCAGGCGGCTGTGCCGGGGTTGATCCGGTCGCTGGAGCATCCCAACCAGTATGTGCGCTACGCGGCGGCCTGGGCGCTGGGGCGGACGGCCAGCCCGGACGCGGTTCCGGGGCTGATCGAGCGGCTGCGGGATACGATGGCGTCGAACTTCAGCGGGCAGCGGGTATGCGATGTCGCGGCGCTGTCGCTGCGGGCGATTGGGACGCCGGAGGCGCTGGCGGCGGTGGAGGAGTGGGAGAGAAGGTAGTTAATAGTTTGTAGTTTATAGTTGATAGATAATACAAGAGCGGGACTGTTAGATGGGTTGTCACGGCATATCGAGAAAGACAGAGAGGAGGGCCGCTATGGGGCGCGATGTGCGCTGCGACGGTTTGATGAACGAATAGAATCGATACGAGCAGAATTTTCGGAATAGGTTTCCTGGCGGCAGGCTGGCTTCTCTGGTCAATGAGAGAGGGGCAGTCGAGGCTGTGCTTTTCCCCCTAACCAGGGGGACAGCCTAAAAACCGTGCTACACTGTGGCTGAAATGAGCAGCCAGCCGGGAGGCCGTATGGGCGAGTCGGCGGACAAGTCTTTAAAGGGGATGGCGGCGAAAACTCATATTCCTGTCGATAGACCCCCTCAAACGGAGCCGCATCAGGAGCCGCGTGTATCGGAAGGCTCGCATGAACAGGCTCCTTCTCCTGGCGTATCGGCTGAAGCCTTCCAGACTGCGCCTCAAATTCTCCTAGAATTGCAGCGAACTATCGGGAATTCCGCCGTACAGCGCCTCCTGCAAGAGCGCGACGCGGATCAAGGTATTCCGCCAGCAGTTGTTTCCACAGTGCAGCGGTCAGCCGATGACCAGACCGCCGTCGAGGATGCCAACCGAGATGTTGAACGGATCAAGTCCGAACTGGACAGTCTGGTTTATACCGAGGGTGTCGAGGAAGCGGTGATCGAGATTCTTCGCAATGCGTCGCAGCGAGGATCGATGGCGCAGACGGTCGCCTATCTGAATTGGATTTTCGACGGCCTCCAGAGTCCCAAGAAGGGACTGTTTGGCGACACGACTTACTATGACGCGATGTTCGACCGCTTCGACCGCGTTAACGAAATCCGCACATACCGCGATATTGCGACTCGCTACAAAGGGCGCGAGTCGGCCAAAGAAGCCGAACGGCGCAAAGCCGAGGCTGCGGAACGCGAAGAGACCGATCAGGGCGGCGACTGGCAGGAGAATACGGCGGAAACCTACTATCTGCCGGAAACACCGGAGAACCTCGCTAAAGCTAATCTGATCGTGCGACGCCTGTCGATGATCCCCAGCAGCAGATTGACTCCTGAAGCACGGGCAGCCAGCGAACTGATCGCCCGCGAGGGACCGAAAGGCCTGCTCCGAAAGCACCACTTCGTGACCGAATCAGAGCGTATTGAACGGCGCAAGGCCGCAGCCCGCGAGATGGCGCGTCCGTTCCTGGAAATCCTGCTGTGGGTGACGGTCGAACAGATTGCCGTCATCGCAATCGAGGCTATCGCCGCGCGGCTTTTCGCGGGGGCGGCGGAAGCGGCAGCGGGCGGGTTGGCCGGGGGAGGGGTGCTGGAAGGTGGGATTGCCTCCGAGGGGCGGCTGATCGTGGGCGAAGGTTATGAGGCTCGGATCACCGCTCTCGAACCGATGAGTGGGGAAGTGGCGGTGGCCGGGCGCAGCCAGGCTACAGGCGAGAGCATCAGCATTTCATTGAATGTCGATAGCGGAGCGGGCGTCGTGACCCGCGCCAATGGGGAGGCGCTGGCTGTCCGGGAAGGTCAACTGGCGGCGAAGGGAACCGAGGCGGGCGCGGGCGAAGCGGCGGCACAGACAGGAGAAACTGCTGGCCGTGCCGGGCGCGGGGCCGAGGCGGGAGAGGCTGCGACTGGAGGCGCGGCTGAGGAAGGATTTGTGCTTGAGAGTGAGTTGGAAGCGCAGCAAGGAATGCGTGTCATCGAACACCGGCCACCCGGCGGCCGCGTCGAGTTGATCCTGGATGAGACCTGCCCCCCGCCGAACGATGTGACCGGGCAACGCCTGCTCAGGCATGTCGAGCGGGCGATAGAAATGTACGAGGAACAAGGGTTAACCGCGAACCAGATCGCCGACATCCGAACGCTCGAAAGGGCGAACCGGATGGTTGAGGCGCGTACCGCACAGGCCAGATATCGTGGCGACAAGATCAACGAGATCTTCCGGGAACTGGTTGCCAATGACGCTGAGTTAGAGCATGTGTATGTCACCGCCCGGGGTGAGCGTGGGATCGATGTCTTCGATGCAAAGAACCATGTCCAATATGATCTGACGACCCGGCAGGCCTGGGGGCAGCACGTCAGGGACTACAACATCCAAGGCCCGGAAATGACAGGGCCGTATCGCATGTACCGGCTGCCGACCGAGGTTCGGTAGTCGAAGCAAGTTCCCTTGACTGACCGGACGGGCATCACTCCATCTTCAGGGCGATGACGGGCTGGAGGCGGGCGGCGCGGAGAGACGGATACAGCCCGGCCACAAGTCCGACGGTGGTCGCCAGCGAGAGGGCGAAGATCGCCAGTTCGGGCGAGATGACCAGCAGTTCGCCGCCGATGCGTGAGACATCGAAGGGCAGGAAGCTGATGTAGCTCGGCTGGCTGGGATCGGCTCCGGCGGCGGCCGCGGCCACGGCCGAGTTGATGGTGTTTTGCAGGAAATAGGAGAGCAGCACCCCGGCCACGCCGCCGAACAAACCGACAAAGCTGGCTTCGATCAGGAAGACGCTCAGCACGTCGCGGTCAGTCGCGCCGATGGCTTTCATCAGGCCGATCTCTTTGGTGCGTTCCAGGATCGCCATGGTCATGGTATTGGCGACGCCGAAGGCCGCGACCAGCAGGGCCACCCCGCCGACGCCGCCCAGCATCAGCCGCATGGTGGAGAAGAAGCTGTTCAACTGGTTGATGTATTCGGCCATGCCGCCGGTGCTGAAGCCCATCTCCCGGAGGGCTTCCGAGACCGGGTTGGTGGTTTCGCGGCTGGAGGCACGGACGATGACCGAGTCGAAGACGAAGGTTTTGGCATCGAACTTTTTGCCCGTGATCCACTCGTTGTAACTAATCACATCCTGGATGGGCAGGATCATGGAGTAGTTGAAGCGGTCGTTGGGGGTCAGGACGCCGCTGGGTTTGCCCGTGACGCGGCGCTCGCTGGGGGTAACGCCCGTGTACTGATAGAGCTTGAGTTTGAAGGCGGTGGTGAAGAGATCGACCGGGACAGGCTGGTAATTCTCGCTGGTGGATGTGGGATCGTAGAAGTAATCGCCGACGTTCTGGCCGAGGAGCATCTCGCCTTTTTCCAGCGAGAGGGTTCCGCGCTGGACATCCAGGCCCATATACGGAATCAGCTTGGGGTCGATGCCCTGGATATCGGCATAGCCGGAATACTTGCCGGCGTTGATCTCGCCGGCCTGTAGGCGCACGATGGGAATGACGGCGGCCACGCCGGGGATGTTCCAGAACTCCTGCACGGTTTTGATGTTGAGGGTGGGAAGGTCTTCGGGAGTTTCACTGCCGCCGCCGCCGCCCCCGCCCCCGCCGCCGCCCGGCCCCATCGAAATAAAGCCGTAGTTGGGGTAGACCTCCAGTTCGGTCAGGGAGGAGCTGCTGCCGATGCCGGCTTCAGCAGCTTTCTGCAAACCGCTGGTCAGGGCGATAAGCAGGATGACGGCGGTGGTTCCGACCAGCACGCCGCCCGTGGTCATGAGCAGGCGGGCACGGGCGCGCGCAAGGTTGGCTATCGCCAGCAGTCCGAGTTCGTAGAGCATGGTCGAGTCCTCAACCGACTAACCTGACATCCCTGCTTGTTCCAAAGCATGTCGGACGCGCCGTTGCGCGTCCGTACCCATGCGGATTCGTGAATGGGGTTTTCGTATTCCCCAATCCCTAACCCCTGATCCCCAATCCCTGTTCATCAGCTTCCCAGACCGAGCAGGCCGAGCAATAGGCGGCCCAGCAGATCGCGGCCGTTGACGGCCTCCGGTTCGGTGGGCAGGCCGCCCCCGTTATCGGGCGGCGGTATTGAGAAATCCGGCGTGGGCAGCGGCGGCATGATCTCGACGGTGTAGGTTTCGACCAACTGCTTGGGCCGGTTGAGGTCATCGGTGTAATTGAAGGTGACGGTAATCGTGGCTGTGCCTTCGGCGGACGGCAGGACGCTGGCGTCCAGGGTGGTGGTGTCACTGCTCTGCACCGGGCCGAGGTAGGTTTCCTCGCCGCTGACGATGATGCCGTTATCGATGCTCACGGCGGCGGTGGTGAAGTTGACGGGCTTGCGTCCCCGGTTGGCGATCTCCATCGACAGGACGATGGGTTCGCCCGCGTTGGCGCTCTCCGGGAGGGGGTTGATCTGAGTGATGCGGATCTGCGGCGGGACGATGACGACCAGGCTGACGCCCTGGCGATCCTGCGAGGCGGAGCCATCCGAACGCTGGTAGCGCAGGGTGACGGGGAGGCTGTAGACGCCGCTGTCCACCGAGCCGTTGACGATGAAATCCTGGGTGATGGTCGCGCCGTCTTCGCCGGCGATGACATCGCCGACGAAAATCGTCCCGCCGGAGCCAAGCGGGGCGAAGTTGCTGTTGGCCGTAGTACTGGTGCTGCTGGTCGCGCCGGGGGTGGGATCGATGCCGCCGCCGGACGAATCGACCTGGCCGAAGGTGACGAGCAGGCCTTTGGCATCGTCGCTGCCGATGTTCTTGATGGTCATGGTGAGGGTGAACTGCTGACCAGGCTGCAAGGACTCGGCGCCGGCGTCGTAGGAGTCGATGACCATGACGGGGGCGGGGGTATCGACTTTGGCGACATCGACGGTCATGCTGCCAGTGACGTTCTTGGTCTCACCTTTTTGCAGGAAGGTGATCGAGATGCTCTGCGACTGCGGGCCGTCTTTGGCGGTCTTGCTGACGATGAGGGGCATATCGATGCTGGCGCTGGCCCCGGCGCGGATGTCGCCGACCGGGAAGCTGCTGCCCTGCGGGCCGGCCAGGAGGATGCCATCGGCGGCGACCTGGACGAGGACCTGCGAGGCGGTCTCATTGCCGGTGTTGGTCAGCAGGATGGTGATGGTCACGGGTTGGCCGGGGATGACCGGGCTGGGATTGAACTGGTAGCGCGAGAGGGTGATCTGCGAAGACTGCGGCACGGCCTCGACGTTGACGGTCAGGGTGCGCTGGTTGGTATAGGTCTGGCCGCTGAAATCGCGGAAGGCCAGGGTGATGCCGACGGTCTGCGGGCCGCCGGGGGTATCGCTGGCGGCGACGACCGACAGACTGGTCGTGACGGAGCCGCCGACGGCCAGATCGGGGATGGTGATGGCCGAGATACCGCTGGCCGGAACGAACTTGCCGCCGGAATCGACGGTGATGGAGATACCCAGCGCCGGACGCGATCCCTGGTTGACGATCTCGATGGTGAAGGTGGTGGTTCCACCGGGCCGGATGGTGGATGGGTTGGCGCTGAAGCTGCGGACGAGCAGGTTAGGCGCGCCGGGGATATCGGTGGGTGGCGGCGCGGCCGTGGGCGGGATCGGCTCGACGGTGGGGGGCGGCGGGCTGACGACGGTCAGGGTGAAGGATGAACTGCTGCCGCCCAACGGGTCGCTGACTTCGATGATGTACTGGCCGACGGCCAGATTGCTGGGAATGGCCGCGCGGAGTTCGTTGGGGCTGATGTAGCTCACGGAGAGCGCGGCCACGCCGATCAGCCGGGCGCCGGTGGATGGGCGGAAGTTAGCGCCTGTAATGGTGAGGATACCGCTTTGGCCGCTGGTGATCTGGCTGGGCGAGGTTCCGGTCACGACGATGGCCGGGGGCAGCACGGTGAGGGTATAGGCGGTATTGCTGCCGCCCACGACCGAGTCACTGACCGAGATGATCCACTGGCCGACGGTGAGCGTATTGGGGAAGGGAGCCTGGATTTCGGTGGGGCTGATGACGGTGACAGCCAGTGGAAGGGCGCTGCCGCCGCCCGCTGGACTCAGGCTGACCTGGGTGGTGGCGGCGAAGTTCGTGCCGGTGATGATGAATGTGCCGCCCTGACCGACCGGAACTTCCAGAGGGGTGACATTGGTGACGGTGATCGGCCCCTGGGCAACCAGGAGACCTGGCAGGGCCAGCGTCAGGACGAACGTGATGAAGAGGACGGTGCGATTATTCCACAGTTTCATGAGTTTCATCCGCTTCGGCGGCTAGGGCTTCTTCGACGGTGCGCCAGACGTTGACCCGGGGGATACGCGGGCGCAGCATCCGGTCTTCGACCACGAGGCCGTCTTTCAGGTTGATGATACGGTCGGCGTAGCTGGCGACGCCGGGATCGTGGGTGACGACGATGATGGTGCGTCCCTGACTGCGGCAGAACCAGCGCAGCAGCTTCATGACGGTCTGGCCGGTCTTGCTGTCCAGCGCGCCGGTGGGTTCATCGGCCATGATGATGGGTGGGTCATTGAACAGGGCGCGGGCGATAGCCACGCGCTGCTGCTGCCCGCCGGAAAGCTGCGATGGGCGGTGGTCGAGGCGGTCATCCATGCCAATAGCGGCCAGCAGTTTATAACCGCGCTGCTCGCGTTCCTCGCGGGACATGCCGATGAAGACGCCCGGCAGGGAGACGTTCTCCAGCGCCGTCATGGTCGGGACGAGGTGGAAGGCCTGGAAGACGAAGCCGATGGTTTCCCGGCGGAAGGCGGCCAGGTCTTCGCTGCTGAGGTTTTCGACCTCGCGTCCGGCGACAGTGATGTGTCCGTCCGTGGGGCGGTCGAGGCCGCCGAGCAGGTAGAGCAAGGTGCTTTTGCCGGAGCCGCTCGGTCCCATAATGGCGACGAACTGGCCCTGGGGGATGCGAAGGCTGATGCCGGCCAGCGCCCGGACGAACTGGTCGCCGAGGATGAATTCCTTGACCACATCATGGGCGACGACGAAATCGGCTTTCTGGCCGTTTCCGTTAACGTGGCCGTTGGTGGGGGGTGGCGCTTGATAAGGTGTGATCGCCATGCGGTGACACTTTCACTCAGGGCGAACCGGGCGGGACGGTGACGATGATGGCGCTGCCGGGTTTGAGGATCGCGGGCGTGGGCGGCATGGTGCTGCTGGCATCCGCGTCCGCGTCGCTGCCGGGTTCGGGGGTCGTTTCCGGCAGGACAATATCCAGACCCTCCGGCGTCGGGCCGAAGTCGGCGCTTTCGGGCGTCATACCCAGGTCTTCGCCGGGCAGGACGGCCTGCGTGGGCAGCGCGTCCGGCGACAGATCATCGACGATAGGCGGAAAGTCGCTGCTATCGCTGGAGGCGACTTCCGGCGCGGCCACCGCGCCCGTCAGCACGGGCACGACCGTGAGGATGACCACCCAGGCCAGCACGACCGGGATGATGGCCCAGTGTTTGCCCTGGAGGGCGACGCGGGCGGCGATGTAGAGCAGCACCAGGCTCCACAGCCAGAAGAGCGTGCCGCGGCTGGTCAGCGAGAGCAGCAGGCTGCGGAAGAACTGCGGCTGCTGATCGTAGCCGCTCCACAATGGCAGCAGTCCGGCGATGCCGTCGGTTCCGGGCTGGCCGCCGGCCGCATAATAGACCAATTGCAAGCCGGCCATGATGCCCAGGGGGACGGTCGCCCAGATGGCGATCTGGATGTTCTGCCCGATATTGGGACGCACGCCGTTGAAGAGCGAGACTTCGCAGAGCAGGATCGACAGGATGGCCCAACCGAGGACGATATGGCTGCCGCTGATGAGGGCTGTTACCCAGGTCGAGGCGATATCGCCGCCGCCAGAAGGTTCGGGAATGGTGGGAAGGCCGCCGGTGTCGCCACCGGGGATCGGGCCGGGCAGCCCGCTGAAATCGCCGCTGCCTCCGCTGCCCCCACCGGAAAAGGGATCGCCGAAATCGGTCACAGGCGGGCCGGAGAAATCCGGCGTGGTGGTCGAGCCGCCGCGCAGCGCCTCCTGGCGCACGGCGCTGAACCCGGTCAAGGCCAGGATCAGAACCGCCACCCAGAACCACTGGCGGCTGCCGCTCTGCGCCTGGGGGAGCGTCTGGAAGAAGGTATTGGGTTGAAGCGCGACCGTCCAGACCTGGCTCCACAGGCTGCGGGGGCGGCCCTGGCGGATTAGCTGCAAGTCCCGGCGCACGGGTTGAATCTGTCGATCACTCATGTTGGCCTGGTGTTCTATCCTCGGCTGGCGAACCGGACTGAGCCTGATTGTACGCGAAGTGCCTGGCGGTTTCCTTCAGACAAAAGACGGAAATCGTCGGGCGAAGGTTCCCGCTCAGGGGTAATTATGAGGCGGCAGCCGGGGACTGTCAACGTGAGTTGGATGACGGTTTGTCTGCGGTCGGTGGGCGCTGCTTAGTCCTGGAGCATAGCTTCCAGGTAGTGCAGGGCTTCATCCACGGTGGCGAAGTACTGGGTATTCTTCGCGCCGCGCGTGTTGACCGAGACGATCTCGTTCTCGAAGGCGTGCAGGGGATTGAAGCCGACCAGCACGCCGCGGGCGGCCATGGGGTGGCTGTAGGTGCGGTGGCCGAGATTGGACTTCAGGACGCCGGGATCGGCCTCGGTGACTTCCAGCCAGTTGATGAGCAGGGCGACGGGGTGGCTGACTTTATCGAGTTCGGCGGCCATGTCGTCCAGACAGGCTTTGAGCGTTTCCGGGGTTTGATGTCCCTGATAGCTCACATACAGAACGCGCTCCGGTTTCATCCAGCGGATTTCGTGCGTCATGGGGTACTGCTCCTGGGGCGATCTGATAGATCGGAATCCGTCAGCCTGACACTGCTCACATTGTAGCACTGAAAAAATCCGTGGATGCATATGGTTCTCTAGTCCGGGGCGGTTGGTTGGGTTAATTGAATACGGTATACTTGTAACAGTTTGAAATGCCAAATTACAATAATGGAGTTCCATTATGGCGGCTTTACCGGACATAAGGCGTGGCTTTCGCTTTGTCTTGTGGATGTGCTTGCTCATCCTCGTTTTTTCGTTATCAAGCCAGGTGTTTGCCGCCGGAACGACCAGCGGCACTGTTTTCCGTGATTACAACGCCAACGGCGTGCAGGACGCCCGCGAACCGGGCATCCTCAATGTCAGCGTCACGGCCTATGACTCGGCCGGTGTGGCTTACGGCCCGGTGCTGACCAACGCGGCGGGTGTCTACAACCTGGCGTGGGGCGGGGCCGAAACGACGGTGCGGCTGGAATTCACGCTGGCGGCTCCAATGGCCGCCAATCAGATTGCCAGCTTGCAACCGGGCGCGTTCGGGCCAGGTTCGGGCACGTCGGTGCAGTTCGTCAGCAGCGGGCAGACGGCCAACCTGGGCCTGAACGAACCGGGTGACTACTGCGAAGACCTGGCGAACGTGGAACTGGTCACGTCGTGCTTCGCGTTCGGCGACCAGAGCGCTGCCGATCCGGTCATCGTGTCGCACCCGTATCTGGCGAGCGGGCAGGGGGGTGGCGCGAATGTGTACCATGCCACCGCGCCGCAGGTCGGCACGGTCTACGGACAGGGCTACCAGCGGTCGTCGAATACCTTATTCGTTTCGTCATACTTCAAGCGGAGCGCAGGCTTTGGCCCGAATGGGATCGGCGCGATCTACGCTGTCCCGCTGGATGGCCCGGCAGGCGCAGCTCCAAGCCTGCTGGTGAACTTCGATGCCAACGGGGTCGATACAGGCACAGATACGCACAGCGCCTATACTATCATACAAGGGCAGCAGGACGCCGGGGTTGGGGCAAACGCTTACCCCTCACTGAACAGCCCGTATGCGCTGGTGGGGCGGGCTTCCTTCGGCGATATGGACATCTCCGAAGATGGTACGACACTGTGGGTCGTCAATATGTTCGACCGGACCCTGTATTCGGTGGATATCGCCACGACGGCCATCACCAACCGGGGTCTGATTCCTTCCCCGGCGTGTACGAACGGCGTTGGACGACCGTTCGGCATGGGCATCCGCGATGGGTTGATCTACATCGGCGGCGTGTGTTCAGGGGAGAACGGCGGCACAACGGCGGATCTCCAGGCGTATGTCTACACGTTCAATCCGGCGGGTGGTGGCTTTGGCGGGCCGGTACTCCAGTTCCCGCTGAACTACCCGCGCGGCTGCGGCGATGTCGGCGCTGGCTACCAGGCGGGCGGCGTCTCTCCGCTGACGTGCCGCACCGGACAGGTGGGCAGCCTGGCCGAGTGGCAGCCGTGGCGCAATGACTGGCCGAATCCGGGCGCAGCGGGTGGGACAGGCACGGCACTGGGCGGCACGGACCTGCTGTTTACCTATGCTCAACCGATGCTGGCCGAGATCGAGTTCGATGGTAACGATCTGATCCTGGGCTTCCGTGATCGCATGGGCGATCAGGCCGGCTGGGATGATGCTAAGCCAGGGCTTTTTGAGCTGGGCAACAACCTGTTCACGGTCTCGGCGGGAGACATCCTCCGAGCCAGCCCGAACGCGACACTCACGGCCTGGACGATTGAGAACAACGCGCAGTCGAACCCGCCGGGCGCGTTTGGGCCGTCGGCGGGTGCGGGCAACGAGCAGGGGCCGGGGAATGGCGAATTCTTCTTCCAGGATGATTTCTTTGAAGCAGGTAGTGGCTTCGGCCATGACGAGATCAGCAATGGCGGTATGGCTATCGTTCCGGGGGCGCTGGATGTGGCGCTGAGCGCCATGGACCCGGTGCGGCTGATCACAGGCGGCACGGTGCGGCTGAGCCTGACGGGGGGCGGCAGTCCAGCCGGGAGCCGCTATGAAATCTTCGTCGGTGGCACACCCAACTTCGGCAAGGCCAACGGTTTGGGCGACATGGAAGCGATATGCAGCCTGGCGCCGGTCGAAGTGGGCAACTACGTCTGGTTCGATGCCGACCAGGACGGCGTACAGGACCCGAATGAAACTCCCATCGCGGGGGTGCAGGTGCAGTTGGTCGATGCGGGCGGCAACCTCATCGCCACGGCCACGACTGATGCCCAGGGGCGCTACTTCTTCAGTTCTGACCCGAACCGCACTTCGACGGCGAACGCCATCTACAATCTGGCGGCGCTGACGCCGAACACCAACTTCCAGGTGCGGATCAACCTGAACCCGGCCGTCAACCCAGCGCTGAACGGCTTCACCGCCACCACACCCAACACGGGCGCGGGCGGTTCGCCGGACATCAACGACTCGGATGGTCTGACGACCATCGCGCCGGGCTTCTCGGCGGTGAACTTCACGACAGGGCGCTCCGGGCAGAACAACCACACCTTCGACTTCGGTTTCTTCACCCCGCCATACAGCCTGGGCAACCGGGTGTGGTACGACGACAACCAGAACAACCCAGGCGCGGCGACCAACAACGACGGCCTCCAGAACGCAGGCGAACCGGGCATCGGCGGTGTGCTGCTGAACCTGTACCGGGTCATCAACGGCGTGCGTGACACGGTTCCGTTCCGCCAGGATACGACCACGACCAACGGTTACTACCTGTTCGATAACCTGCCGCCGGGCGATTACGTGGTCTGCGTGGCGGCCTCCAACTTCGCGGCGGGCGGGCCGCTCAACGGGCTGACCAGCAGCACCGGGGCCGGTCAGGAAGCCAACCCCAACGCGGACGGCGACCTGAACGACAATGGTCTGGATGTGCCGGTCAACGGCGAGATCTGCAGCGGCACGGTTTCATTGGGGCCGGGCGCGGTGGAACCGACAGGTGAAACCGACATTGGGCCGCAGGGTTCCGGCGTGGCGGCCAACGACCGCTCCAACCTGACGGTGGACTTCGGCTTCTTTACGCCCTTCAGCCTGGGCAACCGCGTCTGGCTGGACAGCAACAACAACGGTCTGATCGATCCGGGCGAACAGGGCATTGGCAATGTGGTGGTCAACCTCTACCGGGTCATCAACGGTGTGCCGGAGGCGACTCCGTTCCGCACACTGGTGACGGATGCTAACGGCTACTACCTGTTTGATAACCTGCCGGCGGGCGACTACATCGTCGAGATCGCACCCAGCAACTTCCAGCCGGGTGGGCCGCTCAACGGGCTGGTCAGCAGCGGGCCGGATGAACCGGACCCGAACAGTGACGGCGATAACAACGACAACGGTATCGGCGTCAACCCCAGCCCGACGCTGGGCATCCGCAGCGGCATCGTCACGCTGGGGCCGGGCACGAGCGAACCGACCAACGAAACCGATCTGGGGCCGGGCGGTTCCGGCATCGCGGCCAACAACCGCTCCAACCTGACGGTGGACTTCGGCTTCTATGGCACGCTGCCAACCGCCGGACAGCCTATCACCGCCGGGCCGCGCATCGTCGATCCGGCTATCGTCAAGCTGTCTGATCCGGCCTTCGCGCAGCCGGGCGAACGGGTCACATGGACGATCATCATCACCAACCCGAACGCCATCCCGCTGAGCAATGTCGGCTTCGTGGACAGCGTCCCGGCGCAGTTGGAAATCCTGCGCTGGTCAACTACGGCGGGTAATGTGTCGGTCAGCGGGCAGACTGTGACCTACACCATCACTACGCTGCAACCGTTGGCAGAGGTCCGGATCACGCTGGAGACGCGCATCCGACCGGAAACGCAGGTTCCGTTCGTCATCAACAACGTGGCCGAGTTCACAGGCGGTTACAGCGGCCGAGCGACGGCGACTGTTTCCAGCGCCGGGGCGCTGCCCTCGACGGGCTTCGGCGATGAGCGGCTGGCGGTGGTGCTGGCCGGGTTGGTGGTGGCGCTGATCGGTCTGGTGGTCTTCACCGGGCTGCGCTGGCGTCCACGCGCGACCCTGACGCGCCGCTGAGCGTTCGTATCGATGAATGAGCGAGGCCGGGTATCACACCCGGCCTCGCTTTTTGGAGCGGCGTCCGCCATCATTGCGCCTTGAACCGAACTTGATGCGGAGCGGCTGCGACCCCATGAACAACTCCTATCCCATCCTCGACTTCGACGGCGAACCGGAAGCGATCATCGAACCGCACCGCGTCCTCAAACCGATTGACATCGCTGAACACGCCGTGCTGTGCTTCTTCCAGGAAGTGATCGAAAAGGTGGTGGCCGAGTATCAGGCACGGGTCGTCTACAAGCTGGGCAGCGAGATCGGACCGAACCCGGTCTACGAGATCGACTACCAGGGGAAGCGGCTGGCGATCCTGCATCCGGGCGTGGGCGCACCGCTGGCGGGCGGCTTCCTGGATGAACTGCGCTGCTTAGGCCCGCGCAAGTTCATCGCGGCGGGTGGGGCGGGTGTTTTGAAGCCTGACATCGCCGTCGGCCATGTGGTCGTGCCGACGGCAGCCATCCGTGATGAAGGGCTGTCCTACCACTACCTGCCGCCGGGTCGGGAAGTCGAACCGTCGCCGGAGGCCGTTGCTGCCATCGAAGCCACGCTCCAGCATCACCACGTCCCGTATGTGAAGGGCAAGACCTGGACAACCGACGGCCTCTTCCGGGAGACGCGGAGCCGCATGGCGAAACGGCTGGCGGAAGGCTGCCTGACGGTGGAGATGGAAGCGGCGGCCTTCTTCGCCGTGGCGCAGTTCCGGGGGCTGACTTTCGGGCAGTTACTCTACGGCGGGGACGACCTGAGCGGCGATGAGTGGGATGGGCGCAGGTGGATGCAGCACTCTAGTCGGGAGAAGCTGTTCTGGTTGGCCGCCGAGGCTGTCCTGCGTCTGTGAACTGCGGTCGGCGGCCTCGGCCTGGGTCTCTATTCAGGAACTCGTCTTCACCAAGATGAGAATGCCATCTCGCTAATTCTTATGACCGGTTAAAACCATCTCCATTGATCGTTAATGTACAAAATCTAATGTTTGCAACCGTGGTTCAAACCTACCTGAGTTGCGTTCTATCGCTATTGAGAGGGTAATGAGGAATGTCGAACAAGAGTAAGTTGGTGATGGTGTTGGCTGTGCTGGCGCTGGCAATGGGGCTGCTGCCCGGCGCGATGGTCAGCGCCGGTGATCTGGCGGTGGCCCGCGTTCGCGTCGCGCACTTTTCCCCGGATGCGCCGGCCGTCCAGGTCTTCCTGAACGGTAAGCCCAGCGGCATTCAGGACTTGAGCTTCGGCAACATCTCCGGTTGGGTGGAAATCCCGGCGGGGACTTACAGCGTGGCAGTTGCCCCGGCTGGCGCTCCGGTCGATCAGGCGGCTATCGGCCCGGTCAATCTGAGCTTCCGCGCCGGTTCGTGGACGACCGTGGCGGCGATTGGCTCGCTGGCGAGCGGTTCGCTGACGGCTACGACCATTCGCGAAGACTACCGTCCGCTGAATGCGGCGGATGCCCGCGTGACCGTCTTCCATGGTATTGAAGATGCTCCGGCTGTGGACGTGATCCTGCCGGATGGCACGAAGGTCGTTTCCAATCTGGCGTTTGGCCGCTCGGCGACCGTGACGGTTCCGGCCGCGAGCTATGACCTGCGCGTGGTTCCCGCTGGCGCGACCAGCCCGGTCGTTATCAATCTGGCCGGCACGAAGCTGAACGGCGCGACCTACTACTTCGTCGCCGCCACCAACAAGCTGGCTGCGCCCCAGGTGGCCCTGTCGGCCATTGGCCTCAGCACGGCGGCCCCGCTGATCCGTGACTCGGCTCCGACCCATACGATTGCCCAGATCGCCGCTGCGGATCCGCGCTTCAGCACGCTGGTGACGGCGCTCCAGGCCGCTGGTCTGGTGGATACGCTGAACAGCGCCGGCAGCTTCACCGTCTTCGCCCCGACCAATGACGCTTTCGCCAAGCTGCCCGCGGGCACGCTGGAAGCCGTCCTGGCCGACAAGAATCTGCTGACGGCCATCCTGCTGTACCATGTCTCCGGCGGCAAGGCGCTGGCTTCGGATGTGGTTGGACTGAATTCGATCAACATGCTCAACGGCAAGGTCAGCGTGACGGTCAACGATCAGGGCGTCTTCCTGAACGGCAACGTCAAGGTGATCATCACCGACATTCAGGCGACCAACGGCGTCATCCATGTGATCGACACCGTGCTGATCCCGTAAGCAGTTCTTCCTCTCAGTTTGTTCAGGAGGCCCGCCGAGCGCGGGCTTCCTGCATTTTCCTCTGTAGCCCAGTTCTCATCTCTCCGCCTCTCGGTTACAATCAGCGCCGATGAACCGCTTCGAGGAGGGGTGATGCGCCTTCGATGGTCCCGCGCGGCGCGGCTGTATGCGCTGGCTGCCGCGTTTTATGCGCTGATGAGCTTTTTGCTGCTGCACGGCCTGATCTTCACCAACGGGACACATGGCGGCAGCTTCGACTGGTTCAACTACAACTGGAACTTCTGGTGGATTCGGCACGCGCTCAGCCACGGGCTGAACCTCTACATCAACGACATGGTGATGGCTCCGCACACCGTCAGCTTCGCCTATCATGCGCTGACGGCCTTCTGGTTCCCGGTCTGGGCGCTGCTGGAGCCGATCACGGGCACGCTGACGGCCATGAACGCCATCCTGTTCCTGATGGCTTTCCTGAACGGCTACGTGCTATTCATCCTGCTGATGCGCGAAGGCGCGAGTCCGGCGCTGGCGCTGATCGGCGGGCTGCTGCTGCAAGCCTCCCCAGTGACGCGCTACTTTTACTACAACACCCACATCAACCTGGGCGATTGGTTCTGGCTGCCGGCGCATGTGCTGCTGTGGGGGCAGATTGTCCGGGCGGCGGAGCAGGGCAATCCCCGGCGGACGCTGCTCTGGGCGGTGATCCAGGGCGCGGCGCTGTGGGGCGTCGGCCATACCGATTTGCAGTTCCCGATCTTCGTGGGTTTCTGGCTGGTTCCCTACGGGTTGTGGACGCTGTGGAAATCCCCGCGCCGCCTGTGGTTGATCGGGGCAGGTGTAGTCGTCGTGGTTGTGACCGGGGCGCTGCTCTGGCTGGCCGGGCCGCTGCCGTATATGGCGCAGTTCCAGGGTGAACTCGCGCCGGGGCCGGTCGAGGCGCGGCCGGGCATTCCCTTCCCGCGCGGCTATCTCTCCACCGATCCGGTGTGGTGGTGGTGGAATGTGCCGACGCTGGGCGGGAACGTCCTGATCCTGCTGGTCATCACGCTGGCGGCCGGGTGGATGTTCCGCCGCCGCATAGCCGAGCAGCGCCCGTCGTGGTCGCCCCCGCATGGGTTCTGGCTGCTGCTGCTGATCCCACCCTTCATCCTGTCGATGGGACCGCAGATCGATCTGTTCGGCCAGGAAATCCCGATGCCGTTCCGCGTCCTGTATGCCATCACCGACGGCATGTTCAAGATGCCCTGGCGGCTGGCCCCGATTTATGTGGCGGCGGGGGCGGTCTTCGTCGCGCTGAGCTGGACGGCCTTCTGGCGGCTGCGACCGCCGCGACCCAGCCGCCGGGCGTTGGGGTTGGTGGTGGTGATGCTGCTCTTCGGCGCGGATGTCCGCCTATACCAGACCCCCCCGGTTGGCGGCACAGCCCTCCAGCCGGTGCTGCCCGCCTATGACTTCTACAGCGCCATCGGGCAGGAGACAGGCGATCCCTACGACCGCATGGTTATCCTGGATGTGCCGACGGCGGCCGGGACGGGCGAGGTGCTGATCGGCCAGGAACGGGCTATCCAGTACCAGTTCTACGGCATGACCCACCACAAGCGCACCCTCAACGGCTTCATCTCCCGCGCTCCGGTGGATTTCTTCTGGGGCATCCGCACTGATGACCCGCTGCTGGCCTGGCTGGGGCAGCGCCGCGAATATGATCCTGATCTGGCGCTGCCGGAACTACGCCGCATCATCGACGAGTGGCCGGTCGGCTACGTGATCGTCCACCAGGATGATCTGGGCCGCAACACGCCGACGCCGCAGGAAGTCCTGGGCATCTTCAACAGCCTGGATGATCTGCTCTGCCCGCTGTGGATCGAGCGCGATGTGGTCGTTTACCGCACCGCCTGGCATTCTGATGGCTGCCTGCCGCGCACCCCGCCGGAGATCGAGCCGGGTGTCTACGCGGTCGATCTGGGCGCGGCCGGCGATGAACGCTTCATCGGGCTGGGCTGGCACTGGCCGGAGGATGTCGGCGGGTTGCAGTGGCGCTGGGCCGGGGAATATCCCGACGCGCGGCTGTACGTCGATCTGCCGCCGGGGGATTACACTGTGACGCT
>JAEUQZ010000270.1 GCA_016788965.1 Anaerolineae bacterium
CGCTCCTACCAGAACGGCATCTTCATCGGCAGCGACTTCGTGGAGGTCACGCCCATCGGCAGTGAAGGCAGCATCACCGTCGGCAGCTTGCAGGATGTGCGCGTCCGCCGGGCGGAAAGCACCCAGGCGCTGCAAACCTTCTCCGACTTCGATACCCGCCATCGCGTCGAACTCACGCTGGAAAGCTTCGCCACCGAAGCCATCACCATCGAGGTCGTCGATTTCGAGCGCCCCGACGCCGTGGACTTCACCTACTCGATGGAGCCGCAGCGCGAGACCGGCAACCTGCTGCGCTGGGTAGTGACGCTGGAACCCGGCGCGACGCTGACCATCCAGCACGAATTCACCACCTGGTAGACGCGAAGCGAGCGAGACGCTTACCGGACAGCAGGCTCTACATCGGAAACGATAGCTGCATATCACCGATGGGTGGCTTTGTGGCCCAGGGTTGCTTGTAGGTGGGGTTTCCATTTGGAGATAACTCCGCCTCGAGATGCCTGGATGCTTCCCAGAGTTGATATGAGTCCGCCTGCTCCCAGAGAGCCTGAAGATGGATTCGTTGCAGGAGTTTCTTGGTTATGGGGCGTTTTGCGTCGGCAAAACTGGTCGCCGAGAGGAATTTCTGGCACATGGGGCTGTTCAGGAGGATACTGATCGCCGCGCACTGCCAGGCCGATTCACAACTCACAAAATAGCAGGTGTCGTCGAGCATGACCGGACGACCCTCGATTGGGCCGATGGCGACAAACTTTGGCGCTTTATACAGTCCAGAGATGGCAACCTTGTAATCTGAGAATGCGTAATCCCCTACTCCGAAAATCGAGAATGGGGGTTTGTCGATGTAGATCGAGGACTTGCGACGCTCGAAGACCGCTCGATGCCGGTTCAGGTACGCCCACAGTTTGGGCGCTTTCGTTTCCAGGTCTGCGGTATCCTGACCAATGAAACGCTGCGTCACAATGACATGACGATGAGAATTCGTGATTCGCCCGTTGAACAAGTCGGAACTCTTCAACAGTGGGAATACGTATTCCTCTTCAATGCTCACCCCTTCGCCCAATTTGTTCTGCAAGCTTCCATCGCCCAGCCGGCATAACTCCATGATGCTGGCCGCATCATGTTTCATTCCCTGCCTCCAGGTCAGCGGGAAAACCCCGTCGATTGCGGCGCTCTCTTCATACGCTTCCATGTCCCCGATAAGTTTTCCATCCCTCATGGACAGGCTTTGTTCAGGAACAGATGATGTCAGGTCAGGATAAACAGGAATCTCTCTCAGATCAGAACGAGAGCCGATTTCCACGACAAACAGGCATGAATCCACGGCAGCCGCGAACCACTTTTTTGAATCGATCCTTCTCAGATAAGCCTGTGAAATGGGTAGTCTGTTCTTAGCGGCGAATTGCAGGACATTTCGCGCCACAGATGTTTTGCACAGCAGGGCAATTGTAGGTTTTTCTTCAGCCAGTTCTCGTATCAGCTTCAACCAGATATATTCGGCGATATCGAAGTTCGATGCCCCTGTGAGCGCATCAAGGCCATTCAAACCTTTGAGGTTTCGCTTTTCCGGCAGGTTCGTGCTTGCCAGCGATCCGAGTTCAGCGTTCGTCACCCAGGGGGGATTCCCAATGACCAGCAGTCTGCCGTTGGCCTGCCAGTGCAAATCGGTTCCCAGGTTCAAATCGAAAACGCTGGCCTCGATCAGCTTGATGCTTGCCTGAAGCGCCGTGTCACACGGGATTTGAGCCGCCTCGCGGAGGTGTGCCGTCTGAATCTCGATGCCCTGAATTTCACCACCGGATCGCAGAATCGAACTGCCGAGTATCCCTCTGAGGAAATTTCCCTTACCGCACGTCGGTTCCAGCACCCGATCCCACTGAGAGTTTGATTCAGCAAGGCATCGGATAACCTGCTCAACGAGCGGCACAGGGGTCTGAAAATCCCCAAACTCCCTATGCAAGCAGATTCTCCAATCCAGTTACGCTGTCTTCTGCCGCCAGCGTGATTGCCCGACCGTATTGTAGTCGCCATTGCAGCGCATTGGAAACCGTCAGATACCCCAGGAGTGGCGGAGTGGCAACCACACGTCTCGCCAACCGCGCCCGTCCGATTTCATCGATGGGCAGGTTCCGCTCTTCCAGAAAGGCATCTATATCGTCTGTATTCCCGTCGCGGCGCAAGATTTCGAGTATTCCGAACGTGGTCTGATAGTCGCCTGTGCGTTCCGCCTCAATGAAGATGACATGTTTTGCGGTCAGGCGTGCGGCTCTTTCTGTTGGATCGTCTGTTTTGTCGTAGGCAATCACCAGCAGCGCATAGCCCAATCCATAGATTTTCTGGTCGGCATCTCGAAAGGGACAGGACGACTGGGGCTGACGGATGGAAGTCACCTTCAAGTCAACGTTCAGTTCTGGAAAGTCAATGCCTGAAGCAGCATTTCCAGCAGCAAAGCGATAGCGAGAACTCAGATGCCCCCGAATATCCTGTTCGATAAACGTCCCAATAGCTTTGCCGTCGGTGACACCGTAGAGCGAGGCGATATTCCGAGCGCCAATCGTTCGCGCGTAAGCTCCCACCTCCTGTTTCAATAGCCCCACGTTTAGAACGGGAAGAGCATCCATCGGCTGTCCATCCTCAATACCTGAGCGCCTTTAGTACGTTGGATTGTAACGCAGCACTCCACGCCACCTCGAAAAGATCAGGCATGGAGTGCTGTGAAAACGATACCTGGAACACGCCCTGAACAGCCCCTCACCGGGGACGCTGAACCCACCTACTCCAACCATCACCCCACGACGAGCTTGATCGCGCCTTCGACGCTCTTCTCCGGGCTGATCTTGATCTGCTCGTCGCTGAGGACGCCGTTCTCGTCGATCACCCAATGCGAGCGGATGATGCCCATGTAGGTCTTGCCATACATCGACTTCTCACCCCAGGCTCCCCACGGCTCCAACACCTGATGTTCCGGGTCGGAGAGCAGGTCGTAGGGCAGATTCTGCTTCTTCTTCCACTTCGCCAGGTCCTTCTGCGAATCGGCGCTGATCCCCAGCACGACCGCATTCCCGGCTTCGATCTGCGGAAACGCATCCCGGAAGCCGCACGCCTGCGTCGTGCAGCCCGGAGTATCGGCCTTCGGGAAGGCGAACAGGATCACTTTGCGGCCCCGCAGGCTGCTGAGCTTGACCATCTGGCCGTCCTGGTTAGGCAGTTCAAAATCGGGCGCGTGTTCGCCGCTCTTGGGCATAGGATTTCCTCACAGGATTAAGTCCGCTGAACGTGTAACAGAATAGGCGCGGCGCATAATCGGCAGGTGAGCAGCGGCTGAATGCTCGCTCATGCGCCGCCCAACGCCTTGACCGCCCGCTGGATGCTCTCCACCGGCCCGACCCCCAGCGCCTCTTCGATGACCACGCCGTTTTCATCCACTACCCAGATCGAGCGGTTGGTGCGCGGGATCGTCAGCAGCCCGAACAGCGACTTGCCCCAGGCGTGCCAGCCGTCCAGCACGCGGTGATCGGGATCGGAGAGTAGATCGTAAGGCAGGCCGTTCTCCGTTTTCCAGCGGCGGAGCGTCTCCGGCTGATCCGGGCTGATGCCCAGCACCACCGCCCCGTTGGCCTGGATCACCGGGAAGCGGTCGCGGAAGCCGCACGCCTGAGCATTGCAGCCCGGCGTGAACGCCTGCGGAAAGGCAAACAGCACCACCTTCTGGCCGAGATACTGGCTCAGCCGGACAGGCACGTCATCCTGGTTGCGGAGTTCAAAATCAGGCGCGGTTTCGCCAATGCTGGGCATACCGGCAATCCTTTTAACTCGTGTCGAGATGTAGGAGCGCAGCGTGCTGCGCTGCCCTTATACCTATGGATAAACCTATGAGAAAACATGTGATTTTCGTAGGGGAGGACTAGCGCGAAGCGCGTATGTCCTCCCGCCCACTTGTGATTCGAAACCCCGCTCCACCCTCACCGCTGGTCGGAGTATTGATCCTGGCCGACCCGCAGATAATCGGTGCTGGCGTCCTGGCTGCGGAGGAACTCAAGCTGCCCGTTGACCTCATCGATCACCACCAGATCGCCCTGGCGGAACTCGCCTTTGAGCAGTTGGACGCTCAGCGGGTTTTCCACGAATCGCTGGAGCGAGCGCCGCAGCGGACGCGCCCCGAACTGTGGATCGTAGCCCTTCTCGGCCAACCAGCGACGGGCCGGTTCGGTCAGGTGCACCTGAATGCCGGACTCGGCCATGCGCTCGGCAATGCCCTTCATCTGCAGATCGACGATCTGCTCGACTTCAGCCAGCGTCAGCGGCGCGAAGATGATGATCTCATCGATGCGGTTCAGGAACTCAGGCCGGAAGGTATCCCGCATCGCCTTCTCGATCTTCTGATGATCGACCACCGCCTGCTGGTCATTGCCCTGCACGAAGCCCAGAACGCCGCCCTTGCGGGCGAATTCCGTGCCCAGGTTGCTGGTCATGATGACCACCGTGTTGCGGAAATCGACCGTGCGCCCCTGCCCATCCGTCAGGCGGCCATCTTCCAGGATTTGCAGCAGCGCATTCCAGACATCCGGGTGCGCCTTCTCGATCTCATCAAACAGGATGACCCGGTAAGGACGGCGGCGCACGGCCTCAGTCAGTTGGCCGCCTTCCTCATAGCCAACGTAGCCCGGCGGCGCGCCGAACAACCGGCTGACCGTATGCTGCTCGCGGTACTCGCTCATATCCACCCGGACGAGCGCGTCTTCATCGTCGAAGAGGAATTCGGCCAGCGCCTTCGCCAGTTCGGTCTTACCGACGCCGCTCGACCCCAGGAAGATGAACGAACCGATAGGGCGCTTGGGGTCTTTCAAACCGCTGCGCGACCGCCGAATCGCATCCGAGATCGCCGTGACGGCCGCCGCCTGCCCGATGATCCGGTGGTGCATGTATTCTTCCATGCGGAGCAGTTTCTCGCTCTCGGTTTCGAGCATCTGGTTGACCGGGATGCCCGTCCATTGGTGGACAACCTGGGCGATGTCATCGGCATCGACCACTTCATCCAGCGTATTCTCCTGCTGCCAGATGTACCGCTCGCGTTCGTACTCCTGCTCCACCCGGATGCGCTCCATCTTGAATTCAGCCGCGCGTTCATATTCGCGGGCGAACCCCGCCGATTCTTCCTCGGCCTGGAGGCGGTCGATGACATCCTTCATTTCTTTGAGGCGCGGCGGCATCGAATACAGCGCCACGCGCAGCTTGGCGGCCGCCTCGTCCAGCAAATCGATAGCCTTGTCCGGCAGGTGGCGGTCGCTGATGTAGCGGGCGCTCAGCCGCACAGCCGCTTCGATGGCATCGTCGGAGATGTTGACCTTGTGATGGGCTTCGTAGCGGTCGCGGAGGCCATATAGCATCTCGATGGTATCGTCCACGCTGGGTTCTTCGACGAAGATGGGCGCGAAGCGCCGATCCAACGCGCTGTCCTTCTCGATGTGCTGGCGGTATTCATCCAGCGTGGTCGCGCCGATGGCATTCAGTTCCCCGCGTGCCAGCGCCGGCTTCATGATGTTGGCGGCGTCCAGCGCCCCCTGCGCCGCGCCCGCGCCGACCACCTGATGCAGTTCGTCGATGAACAGAATCACATCGCCCTGCGCCCGCTGCACTTCCTCGATGGTCGCCTTGAGCCGCTCCTCGAATTCGCCACGGAAACGGCTGCCCGCCAGCATCCCGGCCAGATCGAGCGCCACCACCCGCTTGCCCAGCAGAATCTCTGGCACATCGTTGGTAGCGATCTTCTGCGCCAGTCCTTCGGCAATGGCCGTCTTACCGACCCCCGCCTCGCCGATCAGCACCGGATTGTTCTTGGTGCGGCGGCTGAGAATCTGGATCACCCGCAGGATTTCAGCATCGCGCCCAATCACCGGATCGAGCTTGCCCTCGACGGCCATGCGCGTCAGATCGCGGCTGTACTTTTCCAGCGTCCGGTAGCGCGTCTCCGACTGCGGATCGGTGACGCGCTGGCCGCCGCGGATGTCCTTGACGGCGTCATACACCCGGTCGCGGCTGATCTGGTTGTCCGCCATGATCTTGCTGACGGCCGTGTTGCGTTCGCTGATGATCGCCAGGAAGATGTGTTCGGTGGAGATATATTCATCGCGCAGGCGGTTGGCCTCTTCGTTCGCCAGATCGATCACCCGCTTGACCCGCGGCGTGATGAACACCTGCCCCGTTCCGCCGCCGTAGATCGCCGCCTTCGGGCTGGCCCGCAGGATTTCATCCAGCCGGCTCCGCATCGCGGCGACATCCACCCCCAGTTTTTCCAGAATCTGGGAGATGACCCCTTCCGGCTGTTCCAGGAGCGCCAGCAGGATGTGTTCGGTATCGACCTGGTTGTGGCCGTACCGCTGTAGGATTTCATAAGCGCGGGCGGCAGCATCCTGCGCCCGTTCGGTAAACCGCTCAAACCGCATCATGAGTCTGTATGTCCTTGCTGCACTCATCCCACCCGCGAATCACCCTGATGATTCATTGTAGCGCATCCTGGGGGGTGTGCTTGAACTCCTGCTGTGCAGTCCATGAGAACTTCAGAGCAGAAATCGAATAGGGCAGCATCACCATACCCCAGCTTGCATCAGAAATGAGTATGCGCCGCATAAGTGATCCCCAAGAGCGCCTCCGTCAAGCGAGCCGACCACAATCCACTATACTGGTCATCAGGGAAAGGAGGGAACGGCGCGGCCGCAAGCTTTGGACGGCCGCCGCCGGATACGCCATGACCATAATCTCGTTGATTCTCCTCATCTGGGATCGCCGGGAGCTGCTCAAGAAGCTGCTCGAACAACTTCCTGTCCTGTTGAACTCTGCCGGCACAGGCATGGAAACAGCCGGTGTCGGCGCATTGGGAGCCGGGCGGGTGCTGAAAGGCAGCAATAACCCGCCTGCTGATCCACAAACGGCGCTCAGCGAAGCCGCCAGCGCCCTCGATACCATCAAGACCAAACTGGATGACGTTGCCACCTACTTGGAAAAAGCCGCTGATGAAATCGGCAAGGTCAAAATCGCCGTGCCAACCATCACCGAGGGCTATGTCACCGGGGTCAAGGTCATCACCGGAATCACCCTGACCGACAAGAAGTTCTTCGAGGCGGTCGA
>JAEUQZ010000271.1 GCA_016788965.1 Anaerolineae bacterium
GTCCACCATTTTGGCTTTGTCACCGCTATGGTTTACCAGAAGGCGCTGGTTTTTGCACAATCAGCCAAACTTCAGGGGGCGGCCTCCGGGCCGCCCCGATGCATTGAATGCCACAGCCTGGATCAGCCCTTGACCGACCCGGCCATCAGGCCGCGGACGAAGAAGCGCTGAAGCGAGAAGAACACCGCAATCGGCACGACCATCGAGACGAAGGCCGCCGCCGTCAGCAGATGCCAGTCCTGACCGCGATCCCCGACCATCGCCGCGATGCGCTGCGTCAGCACCTGCATGTCGCTGTTGGTCACGCCCAGGAAGATCAGCGCCACCAGATAATCGTTCCACACCCACAGGAACTGGAAGATGGCGAACGAGGCCAGCGCCGGGATCGACAGTGGCAGGATCAGCCGGAAGAACACGGTGAAGTGCGAAGCGCCGTCGATGAAGGCCGATTCGAGAATCTCGCGCGGCAGCCCGCTGATGTAGTTGTAGAGCAGGTAGGTCGCCAGCGGCAGGCCGAACCCGGCATGCGCCAGCCAGACCCCCAGGAAGGTTCCGTTGAGCTGCAAGCCCACGTAATCGCGCAGGATGGGAACCAGGGCGATCTGCAAGGGCACGACCAGGAGCGCCACCACGATGATGAACAGGATGCGCCGTCCAGGGAAGTTCATCCAGGCGAAGCCGTAAGCGGCGAAGGCGGCAATCAGAATCGGGATGATCGTGGACGGGATGGTGACGGTCAGCGAGTTGAGGAACGCACCCACCAGGTTGTCGCCCTGGACTTTGGTGATGTTGCCTTCGACATCGCGGATTTCGTATTCACGCCCGGCCAGCACCTGCCCATAGTTGTCGAAGGTGAAGTTCACGTTGGCCGTGAACTGCTGGCGGTAGACATCCAGGCTGCCCCGGCGCAGATTGCCGTTCCAGACCAGGCGCGTGCCATCGCCCATGTTCACCCCTTTGAGCCACTCGTCGTAGCTGGCGGTGACGCCATCGATGGTGATCGGTTGGTCGCGGGTCTGACCGTCCGGGATGGGGCGCGTATCTCCGGTAGGAACCCAGGCCTGATGCGGCAGCACCGTCCACCAACCGCTGCGTTGAATATCGTTGCGCTCGCGCATCGATGAAATCAGCAGGCCGAGCGTCGGAATCGTCCACAAGGCCACGATCAGAAAGAGCGAGCCGTTGACCAGAATCAGAGCGCGGCGTTTTTGTTTTTCCATGATGACTTTCCCCTAGAACGCCCGGCGCTTGCTGAATTCGCGCAGGTTATAGACCATGACCGGGATGACGGCGATCAGCAGCACGATGGCGATGGCCGAGGCTTTGCCGGCATCATTGTTGGTGAACATCTCGCGGTAAAAGCGCACGCCGATCACTTCGGTGCCGAATTGCCCGCCCGTCATGACCATGACCACATCGAAAATCTTCAGCGTGAAGATGACGACCGTGGTGATGACCGTCAGCAGCGTGCCGGCGATGTTCGGGATGATGATCTGGAAGAAGATGGTGATCTCGTTGGCCCCATCTACGCGGGCCGCCTCCAGCAGTTCATCGGGGATGCCCTTGATGGCCGCCGAAATCAGCACCATCGCGTAGCCCGTTTGCAGCCAGACCATCACCAGGATCAGGAACAGGTTGTTCCAGGGCTGTACCAGACTCAACCAGGCCTGCGCTTCCCCGCCCGCGCTGGTGACGGTCGCGTTCAGCAGACCGATGTTCGGATCGACAGCGAAGACGAACTTCCAGATCACGCCCGCGCCGACCATCGAGATCGCCATCGGCAGGAAGATCAGCGACTTGGCGGCATTCTCGAAGCGGCTGCGGTCGGCCAGGATGGCGATCAGCAGCCCGAGGGAAACCGTCATGGCTGTCCCGATGACCAGCCACAGCAGGTTGTTGCGGAAGGCCTCGATCATAATGCGTTCGCTGAAGACCGCCTGGTAATTCTGCAGGCCGACGAATTCGCTGCTGTTGTTGTTGTAGAGGCTCAGCACGAATGTCCGCACCGTCGGCACGGCCAGATACCAGGCCAGCAGCGCCAGCGCCGGGCCGACGAAGATATAGGGCTGCAAGCGGGCGGCCCAGCGACCCGGCAGACTCTCGACCAGGTTGTTGGCGACATAGAAGAGGATTATCACGCCGCCCACGCCCCAGATGATGGCGAAGATCGCCGTCAGAATCTGAGAGGTCTGGCTGTCCCGCAGGACGACAAACCCGGCATACAACGCCGCGACGGTGCCGATGACCATCGCCAGCGCCAGCAGCAGTCGCCCGGGACTGTAGGCAGTATCCCTCCGGATCAGAATGTCTTCCATAGAACCCCCTCGGTATGAAGCGAAATCTCACTTTAAGGTTCAGCAAAAAGCTGTATCCCAATCAGACCCGCGCAGTGTATCGCGCATAGTCGCGAAGGGCGACCCATTGGATCGCCCTTCTTGATGAGGCAGGCGCAGATTTCCGCGCCTGCCTCCATTTCGTTTTCCCTGCGAGGGAACCGAGCTTACTGCGGCCAGGCGGAGTCGATTTCCGCCAGGGCCGTATCCAGGTCAAGCGTGCCGGACACCCAGTCGGTCATACCCTTCCAGAACGAACCCGCGCCAACGACACCGGGCATGATGTCCGAGCCGTCGAAGCGCAGGCTGGTGGCTTCCGCGACCAGAGCGGCAATCTTGCGTTCGATATCGCTGCCGTACCAGTCAAGCTGGGCGTCATTGTGGGGCGACAGCGCGCCACCGCTCGCCAGCCAGGTCTTGAGCGATTCGCCACGGCTGAAGAAATCCACCACCGCGCGGACTTCTGGACGGTCGTTGAACATCGAGTAGATGTCGCCAGCGACCAGGAACGGCTTGCCATATTCCACATCGATGCCGGGCAGGTAGAAGAAGTCGTAGTCTTCACCGGCCACCAGACCTTCGGGGAAGAAGCTGGTGATGAAGTTGCCCTGCTTATGCATGTAGCAGCCGGGCTGTTCATCGAACATCGGGGTGGGGGCATCGCCGAAGAACGTACCGGCAATGGCTTCACGGCCACCCAAGACGTAGTTGTCGGTGAACCAGACGCTCGCCAGCGTCTCGGCAGCCTTCTTCACTTCGGGGCTGGTGAAGGCCAGACGATCTTCGGGAGTCGCCGGCAGAGTCCAGCGGTCATAGTTCTCCAGCGAGGTCGTCCGCAGCATCACTTCTTCCATCCAGTCGGTGGCCGGCCAGCCAGTCGCCGCGCCGGATTCGATGCCGACGCACCACGGGCTGCTGCCATCAGCGACGATCTGGTCGGAGAGGGCAGTCAGTTCTTCCCAGGTGGTGGGGACGGTGTAGCCAGCTTCGTCGAAGGCCTTCTTGGGATACCAGACCAGGCTCTTGCCGTTATAGCGCGCCCAGACCCCGGCCGTCTTGCCGCCGATGTTGCCCATGTCCAGCCAGCTCTGCGAGTAATTCTGCGTCAGCCAGTCAGCGTTCATGAAGGTGCTGACATCGACCACGTTGTCGATGAAGCTCTTCAGCAGACCGGGCTGCGGGAAGTCCACGATATCCGGGGCAGCGCCGCCTTCGACAGCCGCGCGGATGGCGACTTCGAATTCCTTCGAGCCGGTGTACTGAATATCGATGCCCGTCCAGGCCTCGAACTCGGCAACCGATTCGTTGAACTTGACTTCGTCGGCATCGGTGAAGGGGCCGGTCATGGTGACGACCGTGCCAGCCAATTCGCCCGCGCAGGCCGAGGTGAGTTCGGCGCTCATCAGGGTCCACAGTCCGTCGGGGCAGCCCGCCGGGGCCTGCGCCATCGCCGGGGCGACCATGACGCCCGCCAGCAGGGCAAGCATCAAAACCAATCCTAACCGCTTCATAGGTCTTTACTCCTCTTCAGATCGATTCAATAACCAAAGCTGTGAGTGTTGATACGATAAGGAACTCGGCAAACAACCTCCTTGTGAGATCACTGTGTGCCCAGCCCATCGGTCCGCGGGCTGCCTGGACACGCTGCGCGATGATGCGGAAGGCTGGGCAGGGCGGAAACCCGCCGGCCAGTCCTTCCGGGAAGGAGTCGGGTCACGAGGATCGCGATCCGGCATCGACAGGCTGTCCGCTGCTAGTATAACGCCGAAGCTGTGCCAATACCCAGAGGGCAGGGCCAGTTATCCGCCGCCGGACAGGTTCGTCGTTGCCATTGTCTAATGCTGAAAAGATTTGCATGGAAACGTTTCCATAACTTTCCGCAATTATGTCCACGATTGCCCCAAGTTGTCAACAAGTTCGTATAAATTCAACAAGAACGCATTGAGACTTTCCCCAGCGGGTAGCTGGGGGAGCTTGATATGGGCGAAGACCGAGTAATGAGCGCCTATGAAGGTATGAAGGTGATGCTTTGCGATCAAAGCGAACCAGCATGGAGATCAGGCAGTTGCGCGGGTTTAGGTGATGCGCCAGTTTTCGCGTTGGATGGGAAGTGCATCAAAATCGGCATCAGCGCTTACGATGACATCACCGAGGCGTTTAGCGACAGCAGCGATCAGCAGAACGACATCGGAGAATGCCTTGCCCATGTTCGCCATATCCGCCCAGAATCGGGCAGCTTGTTTCCAGTCAGCTTCAGTGATTGTCACCCACTGGAACTGCTGCTTCACCTTGCTTTCGTATGTCGCCAGTCTCGTGGTTGCGTTGGTTTTGAGATAACCGCGCCGGATTTCGTAGTCCACCGCCTCGCACCGACACAACGTATCTTGACGATGCCTGGCGAGATTGCCAAGAACCGTCGGGTTCGGAACCGGCGCAACGATGTCGGAAAAGACATTCGTATCGATGATGTAGACGGTCATTCATCCTTCCCCAATGGTTCGATGTATTCTTCGTTCATGGCACGTTCAATCTCACCGAACTCCTCGTCAGTCAGTCCCGCTCGCATCTCCTCCAGCCCTTCCAACAGGTCATCCATGTTCAGCGTACCCGCCTTCAGCTCGATTTGCTGCACACGCTGTTGGATGTATTCCCGAAGCTGCCGCAGTTGGTCGGGAGAAAATTGGTCAAGCGCCTTCATCACATCGGTGAGGATCATCACAACACCTCCTGATTTCTCTCCCCCATTCTACGCCACTTTGGAGAAGGGGTTTCAAATCTGCTTCGTCGATTCCTATCCCCGCCACGCCCTTCGCATCCCCAAAATGGCGTTATACTGGATCACGACCAGCACATGGATAGCCGTCATGCCCCGGAAAATCCTGCACCTCGATCTCGATGCTTTTTTCTGCGCGGTCGAAGAACAGCTTGATCCCAGCCTGCGCGGGATCGCCTTCGCCGTCGGCGGCCGGCCGGATGCGCGTGGCGTGGTTTCGTCGTGTTCCTATCCGGCGCGGCGCTTCGGCGTCCGTTCGGCCATGCCCATGTCCCAGGCCGTCCGCCTCTGCCCCGGATTGGTCATCCGCCCGCCGAACTTCAAGGCCTACCGCGCCGCCTCCGAGCAGGTCATGGAACGCCTCAACAACCTCACCCCCTACGTCGAGCAGATTTCCATCGACGAAGCCTTCCTGGATGTCAGCCTGCTGCCCGGCTCCGCTGAGGCCATCGCCCGGCGGCTGCAAGCGCAGATCAACGCCGAGTTGAATCTGCCGTGTTCCTTGGGCGTCGCCAGCAACAAGCTGGTCGCCAAGATCGCCAACAACCAGGGCAAGGATCGCGCCGGCAAAGAATCTCCGCCCAATGCCATCCTGGTCGTCCCGCCGGGGATGGAGGCCGCCTTCCTGGCTCCACTGCCAACACGGGAACTCTGGGGCGTCGGGCCGAAGACCGCCGAGCAGTTGGCCCGCCTGGGGCTGCACACCATCGGCGACCTGGCCCGCTGCCCGCCGGGGGAATTGGCCCGGCGCTTCGGCAAGCATGGCGAAGAGATCGCCCAGCGTTCGCGCGGCCTGGATGACCGCCCGGTCGAAAACGAAGGCGAGGCCAAATCCGTCAGCAAAGAAACCACCTTCAGCCGCGATGTCGCCGACACCGCGCAGCTTCAGCGTGTGCTGCGGAGCCTCTCCGATGGGGTAGGGCGGCGGCTGCGCCTGGACGGGCTGAGCGGCACGACCGTCAAGCTCAAACTGCGCTGGGCGGATTTCACCACGTTGACCCGTCAGGTCACGCTGCCGACGCCGACGAATCACGACGAGACCATCTATGCCGCCGCGCTCGATCTGTTCCACAAAGCCTGGCCGAGAGGCCGCCCCGTCCGGCTGATCGGCGTGGGCGTCAGCGGCTTCGAGGGCGAAGCCTTCCAGCCGGGTCTCTGGGATGCGCCGCTCTCCGAAGAAGCCCAGCGCCTGGAGCAAACCCTCGACGCCCTGCGCGACCGCTTCGGCGAAGGCGCCATCAAGCGCGGCAGCGATCTGTTAGACGAAGACCAGTGAATAGAGAGGACACCCGGCATCATGGCGACACTCTTATTCGTGGGCGATATGGTTGGAGAGGTGGCGGTGGCGCATCTGGAGGCGCGGATGCCCGACCTCCGCGTCGCCTACCAGCCCGATTTCATCGTCGTCAACGGCGAGAATTTAGCGATCAACATTGGCTCCGGCGGGCACGGCTGGTGCGGCATGACCCCCGCTCTGCTGGCGCGGCTCTACGCCCTGGGCGCGGATGTCGTCACCGGCGGCAACCACTCCTGGGATGGCCCCTACGGCCGCAGCATTCATGACGAAGCCCGCCTGATCCGCCCGCTCAACTACGGCCGTTCTGCACCCGGACGCGGCGCGATCATCGTCAGCAAAGGCGGCCTGCGCCTGGGCGTGGTCAACCTCACCAGCCGCTCGGCCATGGATCAGGCCGACAACCCCTTCGAGGCGATGGAACGCCAGCTTGAGGACTGGGCCGGCCAGACCGATGCCGTGCTGGTCGATTTTCACGGCGAGTTTGTCACCGAAAAGCAAACCTTTGGCTTTGCCTTCGACGGCCGCGTGACCGCCGTGCTGGGGACGCATACCCACGTCGCCACGCTGGACACGCAGATTCTGCCGCAGGGGACGGCCTATGTCACCGACGTGGGCATGACGGGGCCGACCATGGGGGTGCAGGGTTACGCTGCGCCGCGCTTCGTCTATGAACTTTCCGCG
>JAEUQZ010000272.1 GCA_016788965.1 Anaerolineae bacterium
CGCTATCAACTTCCGGTCACGACGCCGCGCGGCTGATTTGACAATTCACCGGACAGATGAAGGACGGTCATGAAGACTTATGTCGTGACAGGAGGCGCGGGCTTTATCGGCTCGCATCTGGTCGAGCGCCTGCTGCGCGATGGGCATACCGTGCGGGTGGTGGATGCGCTGCTTACGGGGAAACGCTCCAACCTGGATGGGCTGGACGGGCGACTGGAATTCCACGCCGTGAGCATCACCGACGGGGAGGCCCTGCCGCGCCTGTTCGATGGAGCCGAGGTGGTCTTTCATCACGCGGCGCTGCCTTCGGTGTCGTGGAGCATTGCCGAGCCGCAGACCGTTCACGCCCATAATGCCACCGGGACGCTTCAGGTGTTGATGGCCGCGCGGCAGGCTGGTGTGCGCCGGGTGGTGTATGCCGCCTCGTCATCGGCCTATGGAGATACCGCCAGCCCGGTACAGTCCGAAGAGATGCTTCCGCAGCCGCTTTCACCCTATGGCGTCTCCAAACTCACGGGAGAACTCTACTGCCAGGTTTACAGCCATGTTCACGGCCTGGAGACGGTCTGTCTGCGTTACTTCAACGTGTTCGGGCCGCGCCAGGACCCGCAGTCGCAATACGCGGCGGTGATCCCGCGCTTTATCACGGCTATGCTCAAGGGTCAGCCGCCAACGATTTACGGCGACGGCCAGCAGAGCCGCGATTTCACCGCGGTGGAAAACATCGTGCAGGGCAACCTGCTGGCGGCGGATGCGCCGGGGGTCAGCGGTCAGGTCATCAATCTGGCGACAGGCACAGGGCTATCCCTGCTGGAACTGGTCGAACGCATCAACGCGGCGATGGGGACGAACCTGGAGCCTGTCCATGAGGCTGCCCGTCCAGGGGACATCCTGCATTCGCGGGCATCCATCGACAAAGCCCGCAAGCTGCTGAATTACGTCCCGGTGGTCGATCTGGATACCGGGCTGGCGCGGACGATTGACTGGTATCGGAGCCACGCCTAACCCATGCGCGTCATCCACGTCATCAAAGCAGTGGGCATCGCCGGGGCGGAGCAGCATCTCCTGACACTGCTGCCCGGCCTGCGCTCCTGCGGCGTGGATGCCCGCCTGATCCTGTTATTCGATCCCAAGCGACCGGTGAGCGAGTATGCGGCGGCGATGGAGGCGAAGGGCGTCCCAGTGGAGCCGCTGCCGATCCGCCACCACGCCGACCTGACCGTGCTGACCCGGCTGATGAGCCGCTTCCGGCAGCAGACGCCGGATGCCGTCCACACGCACCTGATCCATGCCGATCTGTACGGGATCATGGCGGCGCGACTGAGCGGGGTCAGGGCGATTCTGACCAGCCGCCATAATGATGACGCTTTCCGCTATCGCCGTCCGGTGCGGATGGTCAATGCTGCCCTGTGGCGCGGCGTCCAGGCAGGCATCGGGATTTCCGAGGCGATTACGCGCTTCAGCATCACGGTCGAGGGTGCGCCCGCCGAGCGGATGCACACCATCCATTACGGGGTAGACGTATCCCCGCCGCCACTGGAGCGTGGAGCGGCGCGGCGGGCGCTGATTCAGGAATTGGGACTGCCGGACTCGGCGCGGCTGGTCGGGATGGCCTGCCGTCTGGTCGAGCAGAAGGGTGTATCCTACGCCATCGACGCCTTCGGCCAGATCGCGGCGGAGTTTCCCGACGCCCATCTGCTGATCGCCGGGGAAGGGCGATTACGGACGGCGCTGGAGTCCCAGGCGCGAGAAGCGCAGCTTGCCGAGCGCATCCACTTCCTGGGCTGGCGCGGGAACATCCCGGCCTACATGGCGACGCTGGATGTGCTGCTGGTCCCAAGTCTCTGGGAAGGCTTCGGCCTGGTACTGTTAGAAGCGATGGCGCAGCAGACTCCCATCATCGCCAGCGGGGTCAGTGCCATCCCGGAGATCGTCATCGACGGCGAGACTGGACGGCTGGTTCCGGCGCGGGATGCGGTCGCGCTGGCCGAGGCCCTACGCGGCCTGCTGGCGGACGGGGCCTATCGTCAGCATCTCGGCCTGGTGGGGCGCGACCGCTTGGAGACAACCTTCAACGCCGATACAATGGTGCGGCGCACGCTGGAACTTTATCAGAAGCTCCTTTACCCTAATCCTTGAAAGTGTCCTGATGTCAACTTCTCCGTCCATCGAAGACAGTCTCCAGACCGAGCGCGAGCTGATCGAGGCGATCAAACGCACCTCGCGTCGCCGCAGCCTGCCAATGCTGGGGCGTTTTGCCCTGACGCTGATCCTACCGTATCTGGTGTTCATGGGGCTGTGGCTGCTGGGGGATACGGTGCGGGCATATGTGGACGTGACCTTCGGGCAGAGCTTTCTCAACTTCACCACCGCGCTGAGTACGCTGCTGGTGTTGTTCATGGGTACATGGGTTGTCTGGCGCTGGTCGGAGAAGCGCTTCGGTGGGCTGGCGCTGGTGCGACGCCTGCTGGGTATCTCGCGGTCGGTGTTGGCGGTCGATGAAGCCATCGACGCCCTGAAGGCTCAGGCTGATCCCGCCCCGGAAGCGATCCGCCAGGTGCAGGAAATGGCCTACCAGGTCTGGGATCAATACCTGAAAGCGATGGATGATTCGGGGATGCCGATCCAGGATGGCGAGCTAAACGCATGACTACCACGCCCACCCGTCCGATCAAGGTCATGAACCTCATCGCGCGGCTGAACATCGGCGGGCCGGCTGTGGCCGTGACCATGTTGACGGCGCGGATGGGGCCGCCGGAGTACGAGAGCCTGTTGGTCTGCGGGACCATCGAACCGGGCGAAGGCGACATGACCTATTTCGCCGAGCAGCACGGCATCACCCCGATTGTGATCCCGGAGTTGGGGCGCTCGCTCAGCCCGGTGCGCGATATCCGCACCCTGTGGAAGGTGTATAAGCTCATCCAGGAAGTCAAGCCAGATGTGGTGCATACCCACGCGGCCAAAGCTGGCTTCGTCGGGCGGGTGGCCGCCTGGATGGCCGGTGTGCCCGTGATTGTGCATACCTTCCACGGGCATGTGTTCCGGGGGTATTTCAGCAGCAGTAGGACCCGAATCTTCATCTTCCTGGAGCGCATCACCGCGCGGATGGCCGATACCATCATTACGCTCTCGGATGGGCTGCGGCGCGAACTGGCCGAGGACTATCGCATCACCCGCAAGGGGCGGATCACCGTGCTGCCGCTCGGCCTCGATCTGGAACGGTTCGCGCGCACGCCGCGCAAGCAGGGGGCGTTCCGGCAGAAGTGGGATATCCCGGCAGAAGCGCCGCTGATCGGGATCGTCGGGCGGCTGACAGCCATCAAGAACCATGCGCTGTTCCTGCATATGGCGAAGCGCGTGCTGAGCGAACGTCCGGATGCGCGGTTTGCCATCGTCGGCGACGGCGAACTCCGCCAGGAAACCGAAGCGCTGACCGACCAGTTGGGACTGCGCCCGGCGGTGATTTTCAGCGGTTGGGAAAAGGATATGGAGACGGTCTACAGCGACCTGGATGTGCTGGTCATCAGCAGCATCAACGAAGGCACACCCGTCACGGTCATCGAGGCGCTGTCTGGGGGCTGCCCGGTTGTGGCGACGGCCGTCGGCGGCGTGCCGGATTTGCTCGATCACGGCAAGTTAGGGCGGCTCGTCCCGCCAGAGGATGCCGAGGCTTTAAGCCGGGCGATCCTGGAAACGCTGGCCGCGCCGCCCGACTTCCACACGGCCCAGGCGGCCATGATCGACCGCTACGGCATCGACCGCCTGGTCAATGACCTGGGCAGTCTGTATCGCGGCATCCTCGCCAAGAAACGACGCGCCCTCCGCTGAACACTGCCAGCCGAGGGCGCTGTCGATCAGGGCGCGGTACAACCGCGCCCCATTTCCTGCTTAGAAGTAGCTGCCGATGATCTCCAGGATGCGGGTGATGTTATTGGGATCACCCGACTGCACCGTCGTGGCGCTGGCGCGGGCGATGCTGCTCAGCGTGGTGATGTCCGCCCCGGAGCCATATGCCACCGGGATGACGATCACCGGGTTGAGGTCGCCACGGCTGTCTTCGATGGCCCGCAGCGTGCTGTTCAGAATACCCGAACTGGCGGTATCCTGGCCGTCGCTCAGCAGGACAACGGCGCGGATGCGGTCGCTGTCGGTCTGCTGGTTGAGCGTCTCGACCACCTGAGTCAGCGCATCGTAGAGCGCCGTCCCGCCATCTGCTCTCAGGTTGTTGATGGTCTGGCGCAGGTTGCTCTGAACGGTCTCCAGGTTATCCAGCGGGACGCGGGTCTGGACGGTGTCGCTGAATGTCACCAGCCCGACGCGGTTGTTGGTATCCATCTCGTCCAGGAAGCGCAGGGCGGCGGCTTTGGCCTGCCCAATCTTATCTTCGTCGGCCATCGAGCCGGACGTATCGATCAGCACGATGATGTCTGCCTGCTTCTTGACGACCGTCCAGCTTTCCTGAATGGCGATGATGACATCCGCCGAGGGGACATCCAGCACGGTCTTGGGGCCTTCGACCGTCACGCCGTTTTCCGGCACGAACGGGAAGCCCAACTGGACGTTCGGATTCACCGGGCGGAAGCCTTCCGCCATGATGATTTCCTGCTGCGGTTCCAGCAGGACGTACTGGGTGAACAACTGGGCGCCCTGTTTCTGCGCCTCCGTGACCCAATCGGCATTGACGATGCCGAAGGGATGCTCGTGCCAGAAAGTCCCTTCCTTCGGGTAGAGCGCCACCAGACGCTCCGGCGGCTTGTACTGCGTCAGGCCGCGGTTGATGTAGATCAGGTCGTTCTCTTCCAGCGCCACGAAATCCAGGTACTCTGGCCCCTGAGCGATGTATTCCTTGAATTCGGTAGTCCGCCGCGAGTAATGCCGGATCAGGCTTTCGATCTGGCGCACGCCTTCCTGCACGGCGTCATCGCGGACTTCGGTCAGGGTCAGTTCGCGCCCGGTGAAGCCGGTGTCCCGCGCGGCCGCATAGAACTCGGCGATCAGAGTGGAAAGGCCGGTCGAACTGACGAAGGGGTTGGTGTGGCCGTAGTAGACTGTCCGGCGGCAGTTGGGTACGCCATAGTCGCACCAGCCGTTGGGGCTGTTCAGGACCTGAAGCAGTTCCTCCCAACCGATGTCTTCGTAGCCGACCTTATCGCGGATGGCCTGGAGTCGGCTTTCCCAGATCGCCATGACGACGGGCGCGTTGGCCGTCGGCTGAATGTTGGCGAGGTCGAACAGATCGCGCCCGCTGCGTTCATTCGCCAGCACCAGCCAGTGACTCACCGACGGCTGGAAGATGACCGGGCGGGAGACATTGGCGTTGTTGGGTGCGATGATGGCGTTGATGATGCCTTCCATCACCGTGCCGGAGGAGCCACCCGCACCGTTGGTCGGGTCGGTGATCCAGACCGGTGTTTCGCCGCTGGCCCAGGGCTGACCGGTGACGGGATTTTTGCCTTCTGCGCTCAGGCGGTTGAAGCTCTCGATGATGCGTGGCATGTACTGCGCCGATTCGGGCGCGTAGATGATGGAGACCTCGACGGCGTTAGATGGCCGGTTGAGTCCGGGCGTGCCACCCGTGATTGAACCGCCGCCATCGCAGGCGGCCAAGACCACCGCCAGCAGCAGCGCCAGCATCAGAAACCGTCGTGTGCGTATGGGCATCGCTTTATTCCTCCTGTCGTACCGGGTCGATAACGGTGTTATCCGGGCGATGGGTAGTCTGGAATTCATTGGTTGGATGTGATCCACTGGATTAAGCCCTGCGCGTCATTCCGCAGCGGAACCTGCACCGCCTGACCGTAATCCGGCGTGAGCAGGATGCCGTTCTGCGCCCCGCCGCTGAAGAGTGTATCCTGCTGAGTCGGCTCGCTGTTGGCCGGACGCAGCCCGTAGGCCGTCAGCCGGGCTTGCTGATCGGGGCTTTCCAGCCAGGCACGCAGCGTTTCGATGGCGGCCAACTGGTCGGCGCTGGTGTTAGCGTCCCGCCAGCGCGCCAGCGGGAAATCCAGCACAAATTGGTAGGCCGGGTAGCTCAGGCGGACATCTTCGCGGCCGCGGATGCCGTTCAGGTTGAGGAGCCACTGCGCTTCCGGGAACATGCCCAGTTCGACCACTGACGGGCCGCGGGCCATCGCCGCCGCCGGGTCTGCCCCCAGCGTGTTGAAGCTGACGCTCTTGATGACCGGCAGCAGCCAGTTACGGAAGGTCTGCTGATTCAGGCTGTTGGCTGCCAGACTGGGTGCGTTGTTGAAGGACGACGCGGCGGTCAACATGGCCGCCAGGCCGCCGATCTTGCGCGAGGGCTGGCCGAAGCCGAGCTTGACGAAGCCCCATTCGCTCTGGCCGCCAAGCTGCACCCAGGACTCTTTGGCTGCCGCTGCCGCGACTAATGACCAATCCAGCGGCAGCGTGCCGTCGGTGGTCAGCAGGCGTTCACGGCTGACATAGCCGCCCCAGACCAGCGGTGTCCGCGCCAGCGATCCGGTCAGCATTTCCAGCGGAAAGCCGCTCTCGGTGGCATACGTGACCGAAAGCCCCGATGCCGCGACCCAGGCGGCTGGATGCTGCTCAGGCGTCCATTCGCGGTCGCCCTGCCAGACGGTGAGGTCATCGATGGCGCTGAGTTTGAACTGCACGCGGCGGGTGTTGACCGTCGGCGAGGTGGCATTCAGGGCGTTGACCGCTTCCTGGAGCCAGGCTTGCGCCAGCGGATCGACGGCGACCGTCACCTCGAAGGGTGGCTGAGCATTCAGGAATTGGCTCAAACCGATGATGCCAGCGGCGACCACAACGAAAAGAACAATGAAGATCGTGCCTCGTTTCATCGCGGGGAAGTCCTAGTGTTCGATGCCTGTCGCGGCGGTCTGATGATGCGCGTCCTCTCTCCCTACCACTGAATACGATTCTAGTATGGGGCGGAGTTGCGCGCGGGCAGCCCCCGAATTCGAGGGGTTCCGCTTAGCATAACACAATCGCCGAATCACAACCATTTTGAAACACAGGGCTATCGCATCAAAAAGAGAGGGGAGAGATAATCGCCGACAAAAAAGGTGCAGCGATGAGCCAACAACCCTTC
>JAEUQZ010000273.1 GCA_016788965.1 Anaerolineae bacterium
GGCGGGGAACATGCTCTGGATGCGGGGGCGGAGCGACGGGGCGAAATGGCCGATTGCGCCGATGACGGCAACCGAGTGGAATCGTCCCGGATGTGTTCCGGCGGCGATGAGGGCGGCCTCGCCGCCATCGGAATAGCCGAGCAGGTGGGCGCGGTCGATATGCAGGGCATCCAGCAGGGCGACCAGATCAGCGGCATCGCGCTGGTAGAAATCCGGCGGGAAGTCGCGCGGGACGGGGGTGGAGAGGCCGTAGCCGCGCAGGGTCGGCCCGATCAGGCGGTAGCGATCCCGCAGCCAGTCGATGACACGCGGGAAGTGGACTTCCGCCGAGCCGAGCAGCCCGTGGGCGAGCAGGAGCGGTTCACCCTGGCCGGCCTCGGTGTAATAGAGGCGCACCCCGGTGGATAGGTCGGCGTTGGGCATGGCCTAACTCTTTTCGGGAGCGGTCGCAGGCGGCTTGCTGCCGAAGATGTCGCTGAGGGCGACTCCCAGCGCGACGAAGCCGATGATTCCCCAGAAGGCATAACCGAAGATGTTCATGCCGTGGAACAGGAAGCCGAGCGAAAGCGATTGGTCGGCATTGGCGCCGACGGCCTGTCCCGCGGCCAGCAGGGCGGCCTGGAACGGCCCCAGCCCGGCGACGCTGACGGGGACGGCAATGCTCAGGGCGGCCAGCGATAAGCCCATAATGGTCAGCAGGATGATCTGGGTGCTATCCAGGGGAACCTGATTGGTATCGAGCATGTTCATCGCGCGGACGATGGCATAGACGGTGATGATCGAGAATGCCCAGGAGATGAGCGTCCAGACGATGGCGTGGATGGCGCTGCGGAGGTGGGTGAGCGGCTTGAGGCCATCAAGCGCGTGATCGAACAGGCGGGAGAGGCCGAGGCGCTTGAGGAAGGGTAACAGCCGTTCGGCCAGGGCGACGGCCTTGTGACCGATGGCCGGGAAGCGGGCGAAGAAGACCATGACGATGAAGGCGGCGATGACGGCGATGCCGAAGGCGTTGGTGGGGCCGGTGATGGCGGCGGGCACGTTGGGCAGTCGGGGGATGGTGACGACCAGCATGATGACGACCAGGAGCGTATCCAACATGCGCTCCAGCACGACGCTGGTGGCGGCGGTGACGACGGGAACGCCAGCGCGGGTAATCAACAGGCTGCGGGCGACCTCACCGACGCGGAGGGGGAGCAGGTTCAGCAAGAAGCCCAGGTTGAGGATGTGACCGGTCTGGATGAGCGGCGCTTTGAAGTCCAGCAGGCCGTACCAGCGGTAAGCACGTGCCCACAGCCCCAGGCTGATGAACAGCGCCGAGAGCAAAATCCAGCCGCCGTCGGCCTGGCGGATGCCATCCAGCACCCGGTTGATATCGACATTGCGGAGCGCGAGCCAGAGGAATACGCCGCTGACGATGATGCTGAGCAGGATGATGACGAGACGCCGCATGAGATGCCTTTCCGATCAGCCGACGACGAAATTCACGTCTTCATTGTAACGGATGCGCTGCGCGGATCACAGTGGTTCAGCGGCTTTTCTCCGGTTTGATGGCCTTGCCGAGGACGGTCTGGCCGGTCTGCCCGTTGACCAGCGCGATGCGGCGGTCACGGTCTTCTTCGACCAGGGTGGCGATCCAGACCGGGAGGAGCAGCAGCCGGAAGCTCATCTGCTGGACGTTGCTGAAGACGTTGATGGTCACATCTTCGTCGTCACCGAGTTCGCGGGAGCCGTACTTGCCGCGCATCTGGAGGGAGATGCGGGCGCGGGCTTCCAGGGCGGCTTTGTCGAAATCGACGGTATAGAGCGACGCCGGATAGCGGGCGAGCAGTCCGGCTTCATAGCTGACGAGTTCCTGCATGTCGTAATCGCCCAACTGCCCGGTCAGTTCCAGCGACGGAGAGGTGACGGCGCAGACTTCGACCTCGCCGAGGACTTCCTGGTAAGTCATGCGCTGGTAGGCCTGGGCGATGGCCTGGGCCGCGGTCGGCCAACGCTGTTTGTCATAGGGGTTCTGGTCGATGCGGGTGCGGTTGACTTCGACGATGGCATCGAAGACCCAGAAGGGCAGGTAGTAGCCGTTGAGGGCGGCGGCTTTCACTTTGTTGTTGTCCAGCCAGCCTTTGATGCGCTCGGAGAAGCTGCGGAGGCGTTCCTTGATCCGCGCTCCGGCTTCATCGCGGGTGATGGTGAAGGGGATGAGGCCTTCGGGCTGCTCGAAGGACTGGAGAGCGTCCTGCTCGATGACGTGATTGGAGCCGCAGAACGGGCAGCGGGTCGAGAGTTTGTCGGCGGCGATGGTGCGTTCGGCGCCGCACTCGTTGCAGTGCAGCAGGCGTTCGCCGATGACCCAGCGCACCGGCTGCGAGCGGCGTTCGAGCAGCGCGGCGAAGAGCAGGTCGCCGTTGGCCTGGATTTTCGGTGGGGACTCGGCGGTGTAGCCGCAGAAGCGGCAGACGACGCGCCCGGTATGAGGGTCGGCGCTGAGGTCGCCTTTGCAGTTGGGGCAGCGCAGGGTGGTGGTCGAGGTGGCGACAGCGCCCTCGGCGTGGCGGACGGACGGTTCCTGGGTGCTGTTGAGGCTGTCGGCCTGCGCCTGAGTGAGGCGTCCGTTGAGGACGAGCATCATCCGCATGGCTTCGGTGTGGCCGGGGTTATAGGCCAGGATGGTGCTGAGGTGGTCGCGCTTGACGGCTTCATCTGGGCTGATCTTGGCGATCCAGAGGTGGGCGTCGAAGAAATCACGCTGAATCTCGATGGCTTCGCGCAGTTCGGCCAGAGCCGCCTCGGTCTTGCCCTCGAAAAGATGGTCGTGGGCAGTATAAAAGAGCGAGACGGCACGGGGGTTGATGTCGTCGTGGCTGGTAAGGCTGATGTTCGGGCGCGGGCCTTTGGCACGCACCTCGGCGATCTTCTCATCGAGGCCGTTGGTGCGTTTGTAGCCGCAGTGTGGACACTCGACCACGGTGGTGTTCAGGTCGAAGCGCAGCCGCTGGCCGCATTCCGGGCAGTCCAGTTTGATCCCCATAACTCGTCCTCGTGGTGATTCCTATCCAACCTTCAGTATACGGGTGAAGGCGGGCGTTCGACCGTCGAGAAATGGGGGTTTTCAGTTGTTTTTCAGAACTCAGCCCGGCCCGCGCATGAAAGCCTCCAGCGCCGAGCGGGTCGGGAGCGACGGGATGGCTCCTAACTGGGTGGTCGCCAGCGCCCCGACGGCGTTCGCCAGCCGGAGTATCTCTGGCAGGTGGGAGAGATAATCGCCCCAGTGTTCGAGGATGCCGACCAGCAGCCCGGCGACGAAGCCATCGCCGGCGCCGGTGGTATCGACGGGGCGGACGCCAAAAGCCGGGACGTGGTGTTCGCCCTTGCGGGTGTAGACGGTGGAGCCATCCGCGCCGTGGGTGACGGCGATGATCTGGGTCTGTTCGCGCCAGAGGGGTTTCACGTCGTGGCCGCCGGTCAGGAACTCGACCTCTTCATCGCTGACCTTGACGATGTGGGCGAAGTTCAGCCCGGTGAGCATTTCCTCGCGGGCGGCGTCGGCGCTGGGCCAGAGCGACAGGCGCAGATTGGGGTCATAGGAGATGAGCAGGCCGTTGGTGTGGGCGGCCTGGGCTGCCATGAGGGTGGCGGAGCGGCTGGGTTCATGGATGAGGGTGATGGAGCCGAAGTGGAAGATGCGCTTGCCGGTCAGCACTTCCAGGGCGACATCCTCTGGCCCCATGAGCATATCGGCGCTGGGGTGGCGGTAGAAGACGAAGCTGCGCTCGCCCTCTTTGGTGAGCGAGACGAAGGCCAGAGCTGTCCGGGCTTTGTCGGAGAAGCGCAGGCCGCTGACATCGACGTTATCGGCTTGCAGCACGCCCGCGAGAAAGTGGCCGAAGGGATCATTACCGACCTGGCCGAGGAAGGCGCTGGGATGGCCGAGGCGGGCTATGGCGACAGCGACATTGGCGGGCGCGCCGCCGGGGGCTTTCTTGAAGCCGGAGGCGTCACCGACACTGACGCCGTGTTCAAGCGCCACGAAATCGATCAGGACTTCGCCAAAACAGACTACGCTCATCGCGCTCCTCCATCAAGGGAAATTGAACCACAGAGACACAGAGGACACGGAGAAAGACAAGAGGAGATTCAACCGCAAAGTCCCTATGAAATGGCATCACACCTCACGACGAATATCCCAATGCGAATTGAACCGCCAAGACGCCAAGGACGCCAAGATCATACGGAGAGAAGAAGATTTAACCGCAAAGACGCAAAGAACGCAAAGGAATGCGGAGGGGATGGGGATATACAGAGCAGATGCAAAGGACGCAAAGTTTCTAACGGCTGGCGTCCAGGGTGGCGGCTGTCGAGGAAGGCGGCTGGTACTGGAGAGTCGCCAGGATCGACAGCAGGGTGGGTTCGTACTGCGCCATTTCGCCCGGCGCGGAGACGGCGCTGACGATGCCGTAATGACCGCCGCCGAGGTTGAGCGCGAGGATGATGCCCTGGCCTTCGGGGCTGCTGCCTTCGACGCGGGCGGCGGGATAGGGGCCGATGGTCAGATCGGCGGGGGCGCCGAATTGGAGATCGCCAAGCGACTCGGCGAAACGCTGCAAGACTTCAGTGGGGGTGGACTGGTCGGTCAGGCCGGCGACGGCGCTGATCGGGCCGGTAAACATGCGGGCGACGAACTGGCCGGGGGTCGGGAAGCTGTTCTCAGCGGCGGTCTGGTTGTTGGCGATGGTCACTTGCCCGGAGATGACCTGGGCGTACCAGCCCGTGGGATACTGGAAGCTGAAGGTTCCGTCTTCGGCGGTGAGAGTCTGGCCGAGGGCGGAGGGCGTGGGGCTGCCGGTTGGGCTGCCGCAGGCCGCGAAGAGCAGCGCGATGATGAGGGGGAGGGGGTAGAAACAGGCTCTCAATTTTCGTTCCTCGGTTGGCTATTTCCAGGATGGAAAGAAAGGCCGTGCCCCTGGCTCAGGGCTTCGATCAGCGCGGCAGCCGCGGCAAGACCGGAAAGATAAGCGCCTTCGACACGCGATTCACCGAAAGCATCGCCCGCAAAGACGAGCGGCGACAGTCCAGATGCCAGGAGGCAGCGCTCCGGGTGAGTCACGATGGGCTGAGCATAGCGCCAGCGTTTCAGATGGGCTTCGTGGATGGCTGTGCCGGGTTCGAGCCAATGGGACAGCTCTGCGCTGAGGACTTGAAGCCCAGTGGCTTCGGATTGATCCCAGAGCGATTGGCTGAGGCGTGTTCCAGCATGGAGCGTGATGATCCGCGCGCCAGGCGAGATGCCCTTGCGCTGATTATCCGCGATCCAGGTGATCTCGGCATCAGGGCGCTGAAGCGCACCGGGATGGGGAAGGCGCGTTCCGCCGCCGACAGCGAATAATCCTGCGACGCAGGGTGCATAGACAATTCGGGTCAGGGCATCGCGGTCGGCAGAGGACATTCTGCCTGCGGCATCTCCGAGGAGGGCAAGGGATTGTGGAACGGGCGCGGTCAGCAAGAGCGCCGGGGCAGTCCAGCGCGTGCCCGACTCGGCGACAGCCAGCCAGCCGTTGCCGAGTGGTTCCACGCTGACGATACGGGTATCGAGATGGAACGATGCCAGCTCGCCCACGTCAACAGCAAGGCGCTTGGCGAGCCTATTCATGCCCTCGCGGGTGACAAAGCGTGGATGGCCGTCGAATGATTCGACCGGGCGTTTGCCGTCACTAAACCCATTCGACCAGATTGTCACTAAACCTTCGGACTGCCATTGGGCGACCTGGGCTTTCCACACCTCCGAGCGGGCGGTGAAGAACTGAGCGCCGTGATCGGCCAGCCCGCCCGCGATCCGGCGGGTGGCGAGCCGTCCTCCGACGCTGCTGCCCTTATCGATGACATGGCCGCGATAGCCGGCCTGAGCCAGCGCGCGAGCGGCAGCCAGGCCGCTCAGACCTGCGCCGACGATGAGAACCTCGCTGTCAAGGTGGGTTTGTGACGGCATGGGGTTTTCCCTACCGTACCCGGTTGATCCAGCGCAGGATGACGATGAGGGCGCCGACACCCAGCCCCATTATCATCAGTACGAAGGGGACGCCGAAAGGACTTTCAAAGGGCGGCCAGGTGGAGACGAAGTTCATGCCATAGAAGCCGCTGATGACGGTCATGAGGCCGATGACCAGGGTGAGGATGGTCAGGCGGTTGACGACCTGATTGAGGCGGTTGGAAACGGACGACATGTACAGGTCGATGACGGTGGTGAGCGTATCCCGGTAGGTATTGATCATGTCGGCGATCCAGAGCAGATGATCGGTGGCGTCGCGCAGATAATACTGGGCGGTGTTCTGATCGGCGTAGGTGAGGATGTGCGGCTGGGAGAGGTTGCTGAGGATATCGCGCTCCGGCCAGACGACGCGCCACATGTGCAGGAGCATGTGCTTTAGCTCGAAGAGGCGGGTGAGCGATTCCTGGTTAGGGTGGGCCAGGATGATATCTTCGAGGTCGCCAATTTCCTCCTCGAACATTTCCATCACCGGGAAGTAGGCATCGATCACGGTATCGATGAGCAGGTAGGTGAGGTAGCTGACGGTGATGGGGTTGACCGAGGCGGCGCTGAGTACCCGGCGACGGGCTTCTTCGATCAGGCGGTCGTCGCCGTTGTGGATGCTGATGACGTAGTTCGGGCCGATGAAAAGGTTGATCTCGCGGAAGTCGAGGTCGTGGTAGATGCTGCTGGCGCTGCTGCGGGGTTCGTCGGCGCGGGTATCGATGATCGAGACCGAGTTGCCGAGCAGGCGTCCGAGCACGCGCATGATCGCCGGCGTCAGCAGCGGCTGGCGCTGCAGCAGTTCGGCGAAGCGCGGCGTGTCGAGCATGAGCAGCGTGCAGGCGCTGACCGTGCGTGATGTGCGCGAGGCCATGCAGCGCATGCTGCAGCCCGAGCGCATGGTGACCGTCGTCGTGGGAGGCCAACAATGAGCCGCAACAGCATCAAAATCCATACCCCTGCCGGCAAGCGCTGGCTTGAAAAGGCCACGGCCGACGCCGCCGCGCCCA
>JAEUQZ010000274.1 GCA_016788965.1 Anaerolineae bacterium
CCCTCGCCGGGGCCAACTTCGGTCATCATCCCGCCCGCGTCCTGCGCCACCGTCGTTGAGAGGCCAATGCCGAGGATCAGGACCAACACCATCAGGTACACAGAAACCTTCTTCATCTTTTCTTCCTTTGGACACATCATAAAGAACCAGCACCCCTGATTAGGGAACGCAAATTATAGCGGTGCGCTGACTCACCGACAAATACAGCCTAATCTGTCATTAATTTAATGTTCGTCTGAGGAAAGAACTTGGGTCAGGCTTTGCGGCAGATATTGATGTCATCGCGCAGTCGCTTGGCTGCTGTGCTCGGATCATCGGCGAAGATGATGCTCCGTGCTGAATTCACCAGAACGCCCCGCTTCGCCGAATTCAGCGCCGCTTCGACAATGCGTTGGATGGCTCCGCCCTGTGTCCCGATGCCAGGGATCAGGATGGTCATGTCCCCGATCAGACCCCGCATCTGCTGATACTCCTGAGGTTCCATCGCCCCAACGATCATCATGCAGTTCTCGTTCGTATTCCATTCCTTCGACACTTTTTCGGCCAGATGGAGCCATAGGGGTCGCCCCGCCACGTCGATGTCCTGAATCTCACGTGCCCCTGGATTCGAGGTTCGGCACACGATGACCGACACCTTGTCGGCGCGATCCAGAAAGGGCTGGAGTGCGTGCCGCCCCAGATATGGGTGCAGCGTCACCGCATCAAAACCCAACCAGTCATAAATCGCATCCACATATCCCAGGTTGCTCGAACCCACATCGGCCCGCTTTGCGTCGCACATCGTGAAGATGTCCGGATACCGTTCATGAATATAGTCAATCGTCATCTTGAGTTCGCTCAATCCCCGATCCCCACGCGCTTCGTAGAAGGCCATGTTCGCCTTGAACGCGCTGACGTACTGGCGTGTTTCCTCGATTACCCACCGGTTGAACGCGAACTGCGGAAACGGATCATCACGGAATTGGCGCGGCATGTACCGCATGTCGCTGTCCAGTCCGACAGAGACCAGTGAATTCGCGGTATCGATACGTTGATTGAGCTTGACAAGGGAATTCATTGCGAACCTGACATCAACACGAGCTTCAAGAAGGTTGCCACTTCCTCAATCTTATCAGGAAATATCGGATTGGACATTGTGAACTACCAGTCCCCATTGGGTATCATCCAAATGCACCCCGACAGTTGGCGCAGACAATCAGGAGACCTCATGGCGTCCACCTTTTCCCATGACACCTTCCTCAGTCCCTTCACCTGGCGCTATGGTTCCGATGCCATGCGGAGCATCTGGTCGGAGGAGTACAAACGGCGGCTCTGGCGGCGCATCTGGGTCGCCCTGGCCGAAGCCCAGATGCAGGCCGGACTGGTCAGCCGGGAACAGGTCGAAGACCTCCGCCAGCATCAGGGTCACATTGACCTGGAACGCGCCCACCAGATCGAATCCGAAATCCATCACGACCTCATGGCTGAGGTCCGCGCCTATGCCGAACAGTGTCCCGTCGGTGGTGGCGTCATCCATCTCGGCGCGACCAGCATGGACATCGAAGATAACGCCGACGCGCTGCGCCTCCGCGAAAGCCTGCGCCTGCTGGTCGCGCAGATGCGTCCGCTGCTGGCCCGTCTCGCCGACCTCATCGAAGCAGAAGCCGATAGCGTCTGTATGGCCTACACCCACCTTCAGCCCGCTGAACCCACCACCATCGGCTATCGCCTGGCCGTCACCGCTCAGGACTTACTCCATGACTACCAGACGATTCGCTCCGTCTTGAGCGCCGTTCGCGGCAAAGGCTTCAAAGGCGCAGTCGGCACAGGGGCCGCCTATCATGAGCTGCTCGCCAGTACCCCCCTCACCCCCCACCAGATGGAAGCCGACATCATGCAGGCGCTCGATCTGCCCACCTACCCCCTCGCCACCCAGACCTATCCGCGCCGCCAGGATTGGGACATCCTCAACGCTCTGGCCGGACTCGCCCTGACCATCTACCGCTTCGCCTTCGACTTACGCATTTTGCAATCCCCCCCCTTCGGCGAATGGGCCGAACCCTTTGGCGCGTCTCAGGTCGGATCATCGGCCATGCCCTTCAAGCGCAATCCCATCCACGCTGAAAACATCGACAGTCTTGCCCGCTATCTTGCCGCCCTCCCCCGTGTCGCCTGGGACAACGCCGCCCACAGCCTCCTGGAACGCACCCTGGACGACTCCGCCAACCGCCGCTTGATCTTGCCGGAAGCCTTCCTCGCCGCCGACGAACTCCTCCAGCGGATGCAGCTTATCCTGAGTGGCCTGCGCCTGAACCGCCCGGCCATCCAGCGCAACCTGAAAACCTATGGACTGTTCGCCGCTACCGAACGCTTGCTCATGGAGGCCGCCCGCGCCGGCGCGGATCGTCAGCACATGCACGAAATCATCCGCCAGCACAGCCTATCCGCCTGGGACAAAGTACAGTCCGGAGAACCAAACCCCCTGGTCGCGCTGCTTGCTGCCGATCCTGAGATCACCCATTGGGTCTCACCCACGCGACTACGCGAACTAATGGACGCCAGCGCCCACATCGGCGACGCGCCCGAACGCGCCCGCCGCCTGGCCGGGGATATACGGATTGTCTTGAACGAGAAAACGTAAGGGTTCGTAAAAGAATATCTGTCGGATTAAGTCGCACATCGTCTCCTCCCCTCCCACAGGGACTTCCTTCGGTCGCAACCCCTGCCCCAGCGGACTGGGGAGGAGGCTTTCCAGACGGGCGCACCCTGTACGCCCCTACGGGATTCGGAAGCTTATTCTTTTACGAACGCTAAGTGGGTGGGGGGGCTTTCGTTGTGCAAGGTCACTATATCCTGGTGAATAGCGGGAGGCGAAAGTTGCGCGTTGCCACCACAAGGGACAGTGCTATAATCTCGCAGGCTGCAAAGTCGGAGATGGACGACCGCAATGGAGTTTGGACTGTTCGCGCTGGTGGTTTTGCTGGGTCTGGGGGCGTATTGGGCGATGGTGCTATACCCCAAGCAGCGCGACTTCACTAAGCGGCAACGCTACGTCCGGTCGCTGGCTGAGGGCGACGAAGTGGTGACGTATGGCGGCATGGTCGGAAAGGTCATCTCGATTGAGGTCGAAAAAGGTGTGGCCCACGTCGAAATCGCGGATGGCGTGGTGGTTCGATTTGTGACGGCGGCGCTGATGCAGCCCTATGATCCCGACACCTTCGCAAAAGCTTCCCAGGTAGGACTGGACAATGAACCGACGGCCGAATCATCTCCCTGATGATCTCGTGAGTGTTCTATGTCACACTGGTCTGTGCCTCTTCCTTCTTTGATTGTGAGAAAGGTTCCATCCACGTTATGAAAGGCCATGTACGCTGGCTTGTCTTCATCGTGCTGCTGGCGATTTTCGCCGTGTGGGTGGCCCTGCCCAACACGCAGCTCATCCGGGTTTCGGACTCGTGTTATGAAGACCTGAGCAAAAAACCCACACAGGGCATCCATCTGGATTTCAATGATGACTGTACCGAAGAACTGACGCTCAATGTGCGCCAGAGCCTCGGCCTGGACATTATCGGCGGTCTGCGGGTGCTGCTACAGGCCGATCTGCCACCGGGTTCGTTCACGGTCGAGCAACTGCGCGAGACCTCGAACAACGTATCCCGGCGCGTGAATGCGCTGGGTGTGGGCGAGGCGACAGTGCAGGTGCTGGGCAGCAACCGCATTCTGGTGGAACTACCGGGCGTGACCGATCCGGCACAGGCCATCGCAGCAGTTCGGCAGACGGCGCTGTTGGAGTTTGTGGACTTCGCGGGGATCGACGCGCAGCAGTATGTGGGGCGGCGCGTTCTGACCGATGAACAACTGCGAATTCAGCAGGCGCGGGCGGCGGCTGAATCAGATGCCAGGGCCGAGCCGACAGCGGAAGCGACGGCCTCGCCGGAAGCGACGCCTGTCCCTGCCGAAGAACAGGCGCTGCCGAATCCCAATACCGGGCAGCCTTTCACGACAGTGATGACGGGTTCTGGCTTGCAGGCAGCGGCGGCAGGGCTGGACAACCGGGGACAATGGGTGATCCAGTTTGAACTGACGACGGAGGGGGGCAGCGTCTTCGGGCCGTATACGGGGGCGAACATCGGGCAGCCCATGGCAATCGTGCTGGATGGGATAGTGCTATCTGCGCCGAGGATCAACGCGAGACTCGACTCCGGGGGGATCATCGAGGGAAGTTTCGACGAGCAATCGGCGCAAACGCTGGCGCTGCAACTGCGCTCCGGGGCGCTGCCGATCCCGCTGCGGGTCATCAGCAGCGAGACAGTCGGGGCGACTCTGGGACAGGAATCGGTGAACCTGAGCGTCCGGGCGGGCATCATCGGGGTGATCATCATCCTGGCGTTTCTGCTGCTGAATTACCGCGTGCCGGGAATCGCGGCGGCGCTGGCGCTGCTGGTGTTCATCATGCTCAACCTGGCGATTTTCAAGCTGATTCCGATCACGCTGACGCTGCCGGCGATTGTGGGTTTCCTGATTTCGATTGGCTCGGCGGTGGATGGAAACATCCTGATCTTCGAGCGGCTGCGGGAAGAACTGCGGGCAGGCAAGCCCGTGGATGAGGCCGTACAAGAAGGGTATTCGCGGGCGTGGTCTTCGATCCGTGACTCGAATCTTTCGACGATTCTGATTTCAGCGGTGCTGTTCCTGTTCGGCCAGACACCAGGGGCGAGCATCGTCAGCGGGTTCGCGGTGACGCTGGCGCTGGGCATGATGATCAACCTGTTCACGGCGATCATCGTGACGCGGACATTCCTGTATGTGCTGTTGATGGTTTTCCGCAAGCCAGCCGCCGAACGCGCCTGGTTGATGGGCGTATAGGGAAAGGTGACGGGACGTATGTATTCCCTGGTAGAGAAACGGCGTTGGTTTTACACGTTTTCACTGTCCATCATCATCGCCGGGCTGGTCATCATGGTGTACTCGGCGGTGACGCGGGGGCAGGCCTTCCGGCTGAGCATCGATTTTGAAGGCGGCAGCATCTATGAACTGCGGTTCACCGAAGCTGGAGCCACAGAAGACGGCATCCGGACCGTGTTCGCCGAGAGGGGCGACGAGAATACAATCATCCAACAGTTGGGTAATGCAGAAGACTACCGCTGGTCGGTGCGGGCGGGCTTCCATGATGAAGCGCAGAAGAACCAGATCATCGACCAACTGAACCAACTTGCGCCGCTAGACCGGTCGAATTCACGCGATGAAGTGGTTTCGCCGACGGTGGGGCAGGAAGTGTCGCAGGCGGCATTTTTCGCGGTGATTGTGGCGTCGGTGGTGGTGACGGGGTTCATCGTGCTGGCGTTCCGGCAGGTTCCGGACTCGGTTCGGTACGGCGTGTGCGCGATCATCGCCATGATCCATGACGTGCTGATCGTGGCGGCGGTGCAATCGCTGTTGGGTTTGCTGTTCAATTGGGAAGTGGACGCGCTGTTCCTGACGGCGGTGCTGATGGTGGTCGGCTTCTCGGTGCAGGACACCATCGTGCTGTTCGACCGCATCCGTGAGAATGTGCCGAAGCACCTGGGCGAACCGTATGAGACGATTGTCAACCGGAGCATTCTGGAGACGATCCACCGTTCTTTGACGACGCAGATTTGCGTGTTCTTCGTGATGATCGCCATTCTGCTGTTCGGCGGGGCGAGCATCGAGCAGTTCGTGTTCGTGCTGTTCATCGGTTTGCTGACGGGTTCGTATTCTTCGATTTTTGTCGCGGTTCCGCTGCTGGTTTCGTGGCAGAAGGGCGAGTTTCCGTTCACTTTTGCGCGGCAGCGTGGCAGCGCGGCTCCGGCGGAGGCCTAGATTTTGCGAGGATTGGTGTTTGACGGCGAATTGAAACTGGCGCGTGATCTCCCTGACCCGGCATTGACGGAAGGAGAGGCGCTGATCCGCGTGACGAAAGCGGGCATCTGCAATACCGACCTGGAATTGGTGGCGGGGATGTACGGCTATCAAGGCATCCTCGGCCACGAGTTCGTGGGGGTGGTTGAAGAAGGGCCAACCGAGTTTGTAGGGCAGCGGATCGTCGGCGAGATCAGCATCATATGCGGGCAGTGCGATGTCTGCCTGCGGGGGATTCCGAGCCAGTGCCGCAACCGAGACACGCTGGGAATCCGGCGGCATCCGGGTGTGTTCGCGGATTATGCGCGACTGCCCGCGCGGAATCTGCACCGGGTTCCTGACCGCATCGCGGATGAGGCGGCGGTGTTCGTCGAGCCACTGGCGGCGGCGCTGAATGTCACCGAATTGGTGCATGTCTCGCCGCGGGATCGGGTCGTGGTGATTGGGGCGGGTAAGCTAGGCCTGCTGATCTGCCAGGCGCTCAAGCTGACGGGGGCGGAGGTGGTGGCGGTTGTCCGGCGGGAGAGGTCAGCGGTCCTGTTAGAGAAGTGGGGCGTCCCAGCGGTAACGGCGGAGATGCTGCCGGATCAGCGGGCGCAGGTGGTGGTGGAAGTCACGGGGACGGCGGAGGGTCTGTCAGAGGCGCTGCGGATGGTGGAGCCGCGTGGGACGGTTGTGCTGAAAAGTACGTACAACGGCCTGCCGCAGGTGGATATGACGCAGGTAGCCGTGCGGGAGATTCGGCTGGTCGGGAGCCGATGCGGGCCGTTCGACGCGGCGCTGCGTTTGTTGGCGGCCGGGGTGGTGGATGTCGAGTCGATGATCGATGCGCGCTATGGGTTGGATGAGGGCGTGGCGGCAATGGCCCACGCCGCGCAACCGGGCGCGTTGAAGGTGCTGCTGGAGATGGGGTAAGTCCTTACCCCCAAACCCCCTGTCCAATGCGTGGACGAGGGGGCGCAATGCCATGAATTGAACTCGTATTGGTTAGCGATGGGCGAGGGGGATGGTGAAGGCGAAGGTGGAGCCGACACCCTGCTCGCTTTCCAATGTGATTTGCCCGCCGTGCGCCTGCACGATGTGGCGGGCGATGGCTAGACCCAGGCCAGTGCCCTGGGTGAAGCCAGCGGTGTCG
>JAEUQZ010000275.1 GCA_016788965.1 Anaerolineae bacterium
AACATCGGCAGTACCTTCACCATTCGCCTGCCAATCATCGAGTTCAGCCGGGAGATTGCAAGCTCATGAAGCGTCTCGACCTCTCGCCCCTTTGCCTGACCTGCCAATACTTCGTGATGCTGATCCTGCTGCTCGTCGCGGCCGCCTGCAGCCCAACCGCATCCGCGCCAGACCCGACCGCGCCCCCCACACTCGCCACCCGTCTGACCATCCACACCTGGGAAGATGATATTCCCCAGGAGATACTGGACGCCTTCTCGAACGAAACGGGTGTCACCCTCGAACTGATCCCGTTCCTGACCTATGAAGAAGGCGTCGAGAACATCCGCGGCGGTATGATGCTGGATGTCGTCTGGCTGAGCAATACTGAGGTGGGTCCATTGATCCGCGACGGCTTGCTCGCCGCAATTGACTACCGCAATATTCCCAACGCCAGGAACATCGCCGCCAACTTCCGCGACTTGATCTATGATCCCGGCAACCGCCACACAGTTCCCTTTAGCTGGGGCACAACTGGCTTCGTCTTCCGCGAGGACTTGTTCACCAAACCCGACCTGCGTTGGAGTGACCTCTGGAACAACAGCTTCGGCCCAGTGGGCATCTGGCAGGATACCCGCACCCTGATCGGTCTCACGCTAAAGTCACTCGGTTACTCGGTCAACTCGGAGAATCCCGCCGAACTGGAAGCCGCGCTGACGCAGATGATCGATCTCAAAGGCAAAGCCATCTTTTTGGAAGACATAAATATTGCCTCCTCTGCCTATCCGTTGAACGACGGGCAGATCAGCCTGGCATTTGGTTGGTCCTACGACTTTCTCATCGGCCAGGAACTCAATCCCAATATCGCTTACATCATCCCCCAAGACGGCTCAATTCTCTGGGGCGACAACATCGTCATTCCGGCCAACAGCCCGAACAAATACACCGCCGAGAAATTCATCGACTTCATGCTCCGCCCGGAGATCAGCGCCCTCTATACCAACACCAACTTCTACGCCACCGCCAATGACGCCGCCTACGAATTCATCGAGCCATCCATCCGGTCGAACCCAGCCATCTTCCCGCCGCCCGAATCCCTTCAGAATGCCGAAATCCTGATGCCCCTCAGCGCCGAGGGCAAGGCACTGTATGATTCCATCTGGGCGCGTTTCATGGACGCGATAGGCGCAGCCTGACCTCTGCGCCCAGCCTGCGCTTTGACCCAGCCCGCGCTATAATCAAGTGAGATCGAGTTTTTCATTCGATGCCTCATCAGGCAAATCATCGAATGAATACAAGAGGGGTGCATTTCATTCTTGGGGTAGAGTCGGATAGCATGATGGTCTTTCATGAATGGACTCGGATACCGCGCAGTCTTTTGTCCCTTCAGTGGACATGGTTTTTCGGCAGCCGAACACTTTAGTGTCTGGCGGCGCAACCAAAAACCTACCTTCTGCTTATGATGACCTCATGCTGCTTGTTTTCAAACCCGCCCCAATTTGAAATGCGCCTATACGAGAACCTCTTGTAGGGGCGCAGCGTGCTGCGCCTGCTTTGAGAATTTGCCGGATGCAGCCTTTAGTCGCGCACAGGATACGCCCAGCGCATGACCTCCCCTCACATTCGCCCCGCCGCCCTTGATGATGCCGCCGCCATCAGCGCCCTTTCTCAGTCGCGCATCGGCGTCTGGCAGCGCCTCGATTCCACCGGGCGCGTCGAAGATGTGCCCTACGCCGCTTTGACCGTCTATGATCGCTGGCTGCACGGCGGCCCCTGGATGAGTGTCGAAACCGCCTCCATCCACCTCTGCCAACTGCTCTTGGGAGCCGGGCTGCTCCTCGTGGCCGAACACGACGGCCGCGTGATCGCCTGCGCCGAAGCCTATGTCGGGCGTGAACCTGAACCCTTCGGCGACCATCTCCACCTCGCCCACTTGTTGGTCGATTCTGCCTTCGCCACCTCTGGCCTGGAAACCAACCTGATCCATGCCCTCGGCGAGCAGGCAGCCGCCCTCAAATGCGCCCGCCTGACCGCCTCGGCGGTGGTGGGTGATGCCGCTGCCAGCGACCTCTACGCCCGCCACGGCATGGCTCCGCTGTCCCTGGTGAAACGCTATGCCCTGCCCGCCCGCTCCGGCCAGGGCTTCTATCGCGTCGTCGATCACGCTAACCCCGCCGCCGACCAGATCGCCCGCTGGTTCATGCCCGTCGGCCGCGTGAGCAGCGCCCGCCAGCAGTGGGAAGCGCTCTGGCCGCGCACCTGGGACGCCATCCCGGAAATCCGCCAGCAGAAGGTCTACCGCGTCGGCTTCTCTGCCTCCGGGCAGGAGGCGCTCGTCCACGGCCAGCCGCTCCTCTATGCGCCCCGCACGGCTGATTTGGCGCTGTGGTCCCCCAAGCCGCTCACCGCTCAGATGGTCACCGCCCTGCGTGATTGGATGCACCGCGAAGGCTTTCGCACCCTGCTGCTCACCGTCACTGACGAGACCGCCCGCGCCCTCGGCCCCGATGCCGAGCCGGATGGCTACGCCGTCGAAACCTACAGCCTCACCCTCTGACCACCCCGAATCAAACGGGACGACCCATCTGGATCGTCCCGTGAAATTGGGGGGTGAAATCATCGGCTACGGCAGCATGACTGGCCCCGATTTGCCAAAATTGCCCCCCACCAGCGTGAGATCGACGATGTTCACGATCCCGTCGCCGTTCAGATCGGCGTTCGGCGGTGCGACGCTGGCGCTCAACCCAAAGTTGGCGCCGATGAACCCCGCGTCAGCCAGATCGATCACTTGATTGTCATCGGTATCGCCTGCCGGCAGCACCAACGCGGGTGCGCCAGTACCCTGATCCGCCGCGACTTGCACCGTCCGAACCACCGCCAGATGACCCGGCGCATCCGCCATCAGCAGATACTCGCCCGGCGCGACGCCGCTGAAGGCGAATGCCCCATCAGCCGTCGTCACCACCCCGCCGATCACCGACTGCCCTGCAATCAGCATCACCGTGATTCCGCCTGCATCGCCCCGGTTCTGGTACGCCACCATTCCGGAAACTGCCCCTGGCCCAGGAGTCGGCGTTTCCGTCGGTGGAACCGGCGTCTCCGTCGGAGTCGGCGGCGTTTCGGTCGGCTCGACAGTCGGCTCTGGCGTCGGCGTTTCCGTCGGAGCGCCCTCGGCGCTGAAGTTCCCGCCGCTGACCGTCATTTCCAGCGTCCGCCCGTCGATGTCCACCGCCAGTGCCTCGCAGGTGATCGCGCTGTGCCCCACCCCCACCACTGTATAGTTCAGAGTGAACGCCGTCCCATCCCCCGCGAAGGCCACCGCCGGATTCAGGCGGCTGGCGGCCACCCGCCAGTGCCCATCGGCCTGATACCCCGCATCCACATAGAAGCTGTCGCTGCCGGAGAACACCTCGCCATCCATCCGGCTCGTTCCGCTCAGTACCGCCGGATCGACCTGGCAGTCGGCCTGTAACCCGTAGACCTCCGCCACGCCTTCCAACCGCAGCGCCACCGTCACCCCCGCCCCGGATGCCGCCGTCTCCGGCTCGATCTGCAGCGTCAGGCGCGGCCCTGCTGGAGTTGGTGTCGGACTCGGTTCTGGCGTCACTTCGTGAGTGGGTTCCGCCGTGGGTTCAGTTGTCGGTTCAGCAGTGATTTCGGTCGTGGGTTCCGCTGTCGGCTCAACCGTTGGCTCCGCCGTCGGTTCGACGGTTGGCTCGGCGCTCGGTTCAGCTGTGGGTTCAGGCGTCGGTTCTACCGTCGGCTCCGGCGTGACTTCTGGCGTCGGAATGGGCGTCGGCGGGGTTGGAACCGTCCCACTCGGAGCGATCACCAGCAGCGTGATCGACTGCGCCGGGAAAGTCAGCGTCGCTGCCCCATTGCTGAACGTCACATCCGCCTCGCGCGTGATCCGGTCGAGCGCCGCCCCGCTGTAACGGTAGACAACCGCCACCCCCGGATCGAACCCGGCCAGGGTCAGCGGGGCTTGCTGCTGAGCGTTGGTCTTGTTGATGACCATCACCGTCAGCTTTCCGTCGCTCCGCAGTGCCCCGTAGGCCGCCACCTTGCCCTGGTCATCGCTGCTTGTACGCACCCGCGTCTCGCCGAATGCTCCGCCCGCGCCATCATAATTCCGGTACATGCGGAACGCGAACGCCCCCGGATCGTTGAAGTTCGGCGGCGACCACACCGTCGCCAGATCGACCCCCTCCCGCCCGAAGATGCCCAGAATATCCGCCTGCGCCAGCGCCCCGTTCAGGTGATCCAGCGCCCCCCAGTTGTATTCCGTCAGCGCGATCTTCGTCCCCGGATAATGCGCTTCCACCCACGCCCGCATTCGCGGAATTAGATAAGTCGCCTCGTTGATCCAGCTTTCATCCACATACGTCGGGTCCCAAAGTCCCCGCGTCGAGCGCAGCCGCAGCGCCTGGGTCTGTGTGCCACCCGCCCCGCTCAGCGCCACGCCGGCCGCCTGCGGATAGTAGTGCAGGTCGAGGTAATCCAGAATGCGGACGCCGTGCTGCTGTTCATACAGCCGCATCTGGTCGAGATACCATTCCACCAACGGCTGACCACCGTGGGCATTCCGATCCAGCGGATTGTTCCACCAGGCTCCCCCCGCCGCCATATCCAGCGCCGAGTAGAAGTACGCCGTCCAGCCCCATTCCACCGGCCCTAATGTCTGCGCCGCCGGATCGACTGCCTTGATCGCCGCCGCATACAGATACGTCCGGTCGCGCAGTTCATCGTAGCCCAACGGCTGCGGGCGCACATCCCGGTGCGTCGAATTCCACAGTGACGGCTCGTTGTCCAGGTTGTAGAAGCGCACGCCGCCGCTGCCCGCCGTCCCGAACTGCCCGATCAGATGCCTCATCCAGTCTTGAACGAACGTCGGGCCAATCGCCACGCTCGTATCCGCCGGATCATTCCCGGTAATCACCGCGCCATTCGTCCGCACCCCATTCCCGCAGTCCGGCATCCACGGATCGGTGCTTTGCTGCGCCCCGTATTTCGCCACGCTGAAGCCGCAGCGCCGTTCCCGGTCGCGCGGCGTCCATCCGATCATCGGGATCGTCAGAATCGTCTCCGTCCCCATCGCCCGGTTATCCGCCACGAACTGATCCGAAGATGATCCAAACGGCAGCGCCCCAGGATTCGCATTGTCGTTGGGGAGGTTCTCGAAGTACCAGTCCGACGCCCGGTTGGAGCTGTCGTTCTGCCAGTTGTAGCGCGTCGTGGCGTTGCCACCCCAGCGGTTGACCGGCAGCCGCAGTTCTGCCGCCAGCGCCGGATCGGCGAAGTTCAGGCCATAAATCAGCGGACTGATGGGGCGTTGATCCGCTGCCGCGTCCACCCGCAGCGCCGGCCCGTTCACCGTCCCAATCGGAGTCGGCGGCAGACCGCTCCCTACCAGTTCGATGTCGTCCAGATAAAAGCGCGGCTGCGCCCCGCCCGTAAAGTCTTGCCACACCAATCCCCATAGATCGGCGCTCGATCCGAAAACACTCAGCGGCACTTCCACCTGCTGCCAGCTTCCCGCCTGCACCGTCAGATCAGCCGCCTGTATCGCATTGCTGTTCACATCGAAGAACAGCACGCCGACCCGCTGCCCGCCCGCGCTGCCGCCGTGAATCCAGAACCGCAGCCGGTCGTACCCATCCGGCAGCGCCGCGCTCGCCCGCAGATACAAACCCGCCCACGGCTGGTCGAACCGCACCGCCAGCGACTTGCTGCCGCCGTGAACCGGGTTGGTCGCGTTGAAGTTGACCTGTGTGTTCCACGACCAGTTCATCCACGCTGCGTCCAGACCATCGCCGTACACCGTCTGTGCGCTGGCTGCGCCCCACACTGGCCCGACCGCCAGCGCCCACACCACGGCGATCAACAGCGCCAGCCATCCCATCCACGTCCACCCGTACCGGCTCTGCCTGTCCATGACCCCCAACCCCCATGCGGATTCATCCAATACGGGGAACGTAACACGGGTCTGTCTGTGGGGCTATAGGAGCAAGGTCTGACGGACTTCCGTACCAGCCCCTGGCTGATGTACCGCTTGGCCGCGCCGCTGAAACCTATGGCCTCACCCGCTGACCACTCCGAATCAAACGGGACGATCCGTCTGGATCGTCCCGCAGGCTTTCGAGGAGTGAGGTCATCAGCTACGGCTGCATGACTGGCCCCGATTTGCCAAAGTTGCCTCCCACCAGCGTGAGATCGACGATGTTCACCGTCCCATCAGTATTCAGGTCAGCATTCGGCGGCGCGACGCCAGTGTCTAGCCCAAAGTTCGCGCCGATGAACCCGGCATCTGCCAGATCGATCATCTGATTATCATCGGTATCGCCTGCCAACAGCACCATGGTCGGCGCGCTCGTGCCTTGCTCAGCCACAACCTGCACCATCTGCGCCACCGCCAGATAGCCAGGCGCGTCAGCCAGCAGCAGATACTCGCCCGGCGTGATGCCGCTAAAGGTGTACATCCCATCAGCCGTTGTCACCACGCCGCCGACAACGGACTGCCCCGAAACCAGCATGACGGTGATGCCAGCCGCATCGCCTCCATCCTGATAGGCCACTACCCCGGATACCGACCCTGGAACAGGAGCAGGAGTCTCGACCACCGGAACGGGCGTCGCCGTATGAGTCGGTAGTTCTGTGGGAGTCGGAGGTACGGCGGTTGGCTCCGCCGTCGGTTCGGGCGTAGAAGTCTCGGCAGGAACGCCTTCCGCGTAGAAGACTGCGCCGCTGACCGTGAGTTCCAGCTTCTGACCGTCGATGTTCGCCGCCAGTGCCTCGCATGTGATCGTGCTGGAACCTGCGCCCACCACCACATAGTTCAGGCTGAAGACCGTACCATCCCCCGTGAAGCCCGGCGCGGGATTCAGGCGGCTCGCGGCCACCTGCCAATGCCCATCGGCTTGGTAGCCGCTGTCAACGTAGAAGCTCTCGCCGCTGATGAACACCTCGCCATCCGTCCGGCTCGTCCCGCTCAGCACCGCCGGATC
>JAEUQZ010000276.1 GCA_016788965.1 Anaerolineae bacterium
AGGCTGAGTTCCTGGTAGATGGTGGCGATGCCTTTGGCCTGGGCTTCACGCGGGTTGTTGAAGCTGACCGGCTGCCCATCCAGTTTGATCGAGCCGGCGTCAGGTTTGTAGACGCCGGAAATGATCTTGATGAGCGTGGATTTGCCGGCGCCGTTTTCGCCGAGGAGCGCGTGGATTTCGCCCGCGTTCATCTCGAAGTGAACGTCGTCGAGCGCCTTCACGCCGGGGAAGGACTTGGAGATGTGTTCGAGTTGGAGAACAGGTGTCATTGGATCAGTCTTTTCATCTTGATGAAGCCACAACTTCTTGCCTATCGCCCTATGCCTTATCGTTTGAGGCGATACCCGCTGCCTTCAGTCGAAATAATCCCATTGGTCACGCACAACCCAATACAAGACGCCCAACTGAATGAACGGTGAAACATAGTCGCGTATCGTGGCAATCCCGCCGATAATCTGGATGATCATACCGCCGAATGCCAACGCGACGATGCCGTAGACCCCCCAGCGTTTCCTGTTGAAGATTCCGTACAGGCAAACCAGTTGGACGACCGCAACCGTCACCCCTACCCACACGATCCAATCCACACCCAGCCGCGAGGCCGTACCGGCCACAGCCAACAGCGCATAGGCGCTGAGTACCGAAACGACAGCCGAGACGCCCAGCCAGGCTATCAAGCAACCGCTTCGTGGCGGTGGGGCATAAGGCGGGCCGGAACTGTAAGGCGTATTGCTGCTCATGATCGTCATCCTCTCCTGATTGCACCGGGCTGGACGACAGCCTTGACCATATGAGCGCGGTCATCGCGCACCGTGGTCATGGCGCGTTCGATCTCATCCAGGCTGAAGCGGTGGCTCACCAGCGTGTGACCCAGTTCCGGGCAGGTCGCCAGCAGCCGGATGCTCTCGGCGGCATGGGTTCCCGGCCAGGCATGGGAGGGGCGCAGCGACAGTTTGCGGAAGTGCAGATCATCGGCATCGATCTGCACGCGGGTCTTCTCGTTCCAGGCCACGCCGATATAGCTGACGATCCCGCCCAGCGCGGCCACGGCCAGCGCCGCTGGGAGGCTGTCCGGTGGGGCGGTCACGAGGATTTTATCGGGTTTGCGGGCGCCGAAGTCGGTATCGGTGACGGCGCGTTTGTCGGTCTCGATGAGTGTGTCCGCGCCCAGCTTCAACCCGGCATCCATCCGCGCCTTCGAGCCGGATCGCCCGGCCAGGATGACTTTCTCCGCGCCCGCCCGCGCCGCCAGAAAGACCGCGCCCAATCCGAGCGGGCCGGGGCCGATCACCAGGACGTGATCGCCAGGGCCGACCTGGGCGACCTGTACCAGATCGATGCAGACGCCGAGCGGCTCGACCAGCGAGGCCATGTCCAGCGGGACGGATTCCGGGACGTGAACGGCCAACTGGTGCGGGGCGAGGACGCGCTGGCCGAAGCCCATCGTCGCGGTCAGCCAGTAATTCACGGGGTTCGGGCACAGATCAGGGCGGGCGCGTCCACGGGGCGGCGGGGCGCAGGTCGGGCATTCGCCGCAGGGGGCGGAGCTATCCAGCGCGACGCGATCTCCCGGCTTGAAGGCGGTGACGCCCGCGCCGACGGCTTCGACGATCCCGGCGACTTCATGGCCGAAAGGCTGCCAATCCGAGGCGGTGCGGTCGGCGATGTGCTGGTCGGTTCCACAGATGCCGCAGGCGTGAATCTGGACGAGGAGTTGACCGGGGCCGGGGGGAGGAACCGGGTTATCCCGCAGTTGGAACTGCCAGGGCGATTTCACATAAGCGGAACGGTTGTCATAAGTCGTCATTTTCAAGATCCGTCTTAACTTGCCTTCCCAACCCGTCCGGTCGATCCGCCCCCGGATGCGAGCGCGAATTTGAGCGCGGCTCATCGTCCTCAGCCGCCGCGCCTTGCGGCCCAGGTCACGCATCGGCGGCTAAACCTGCGCGACGCTCGTCGTCATACCAATCCTTGCGATCAAACGAAAACTCTGGACTGATTGGAAGGTCGATCACCATCGACCGCAATCTAGCGATTCGTTCTTCAGCAGTGAGCGGTGGCTGTGTAGATTGCAGCCGAGTCAGCAGGATTTGCCGATCTTCCGTGCTGAGCTGATCGGCCAGTTCGATGATCTGCTCCACTGTCATCCTCGGTTTCGTCGCCATTGCCTGCTCAGCGTCCGTCATCGCCGTACCAATCTTCACGTCGGTTCGAGAAGTCGCCTGCTATCGGCCCCAGATCGAGGACAGTCGACTCAAAGAGAGTCTTCCATTCCGCTTGAGTCACGGCCCGGTCTTCCGACTGCTGAATATGACGCATGAGCCTCTGCCGCTGCTCATCCGAAAGCTGATCGACCAGATCGAGTAGAGTCTCAAATTCCACCCTCAACTGTACCGTCATACCAACACTCCTTGATCGGCTCTACTTCACCGTCAGCACCTTGAGGAAGCGGGCATAGGCTTCTTCCCAGGCGTCGGTATGGCGTGGCTCGTAGGTGACGGTTCCGGCGGTTTCGCTGAGCAGGCGGCGGGCTTCGGCAATATCCTTGAATTCGCCGAGCGCCACCAGTTGAACGATGGCGTTGCCGAGCGCCGTGGCTTCCGCCGGGCCGGCCACGACCACGCGCCCGGTCGCGTCGGCGGTCATCTGGCAGAGCAGGGCATTGCGCGAACCGCCGCCGATGATATGGAAGACCTCGGCCTTGCGCCCAGCCACGCGGCAGACCTGATCCAGCACATAGCGGTACTTCATCGCCAGGCTTTCGTAGATGATCCGCACGAACGCGCCGACGGTCTCCGGCGCGGTCTGACCGGTGCGGTCGCAGAAGGCGCGGATGTGGGCGGGCATATCGCCGGGCTGGTAGAAGTCGCCCTCATCGGGGTCGATGAAGGCGGTGAAGGGCGGGGCTTCTTCAGCCATAGCCGCCAACTGGGGATACTCGTAGGTTGTGCCCTGGGCGGCCCAGGTGGCGCGGCACTGCTGTACCAGCCACATCCCGGCGATGTTCTTCAGAAAGCGCCAGGTATTCTCCGCGCCGCCTTCGTTGGTGATGTTGGCTTCATAGGCGGCATCGTCGATGACGGCTTCGGGGAGTTCCAGACCGAGCAGGCTCCAGGTTCCGCTGCTGCAATAGGCGTAGTCATCGGTGACGGTCGGTACAGCCACGACGGCGCTGCCAGTATCGTGCGTTGGCGGGGCGATCACGCGGATGCCCTGATACTCACCGAGGGTTGTGCCGGGCGGAACGATCTCGCCAAACACGGCCGTCGGGACGCCGAGCCGCTGGATCAGTTCCATGTCCCAGTTATTCAGGCGCGGGTTGTAAAGCTGGTGGGTGCTGGCGTGGGTGAATTCGCAGGTTTTGGAACCGCTCAGCCAGTAATTGAACAGGTCGGGCAGCGTCAGGTAGGTGTGGGCGATTTCCAGCAGCGGGCTGTGATTGCGAACCAGCCCGGCCAGCCGCCAGATGCCGTTTACGGCGATGATCTGCAAACCCGTGCGTTGGTAGAGTTCGCGGCGCGGCACGCGCTCGAAGACCCAATCCATCATGCCTTCCCAACTGCGGTCGCGGTAATGCAGCGGGTTGGCGAGCAGACGCCCGTCCCGGTCGAGGAAGGCGAAGTCTACCCCCCAGGTATCGATGCCCAGCGAGGCTGCCCCCGCCGGAACTGCCCGGATTCCCGTGGTGATTTCATGGAACAGGCGCAGGGCATCCCAGTAGAGCGTGCCGCTGACGGTGACGGGTTGGTTGGCAAAACGGTGGATTTCATCGCTGTGCAGGCTGTTGCCATCGAAGCTGACCTGCATGACACGGCCAGACTCGGCGCCGAGGTCTATGGCGATGACGCGCTTGGTGGACATTGAAGAAGAACCTTTTTCGATAAAACGCTGTTGTGAACAGCCGTCTAATCCATCAGACGGGCCGAATGGCCTGACTTATCGCGCGATGTTCCCGCTATTGTATCGCCGGATGATCGATTTCGGCTATAACCGCGCATCAATTTCATTCACTTTCGTTATGCGCTCTTTTATGACGCATCAAAACCTTTCTGTCAACCCACGTCCGCCTGATTCTGGGTAGAATAGAATGGCACTTCGCGACCACCTGGGGGAACATCATGTCGTTCGACCGCATCGTCAAGCTGCTGTTGATCTTTGTGCCGGTGGCGATCATCGCTGATCTGGCCGGCGCGGATCCTATTCTGCTGTTCGTCGTGGCCGCGCTGGGGATCATCCCGCTGGCGGACCTGATCGGCGAAGCGACCGAGGAACTGGCGCACCACACTGGGCCGAAGATCGGCGGTTTGCTGAACGCCACGCTGGGGAATGCGGCTGAACTCATCATCACGATCTTCGCCATTCGGGAGGGACTGCTCGATCTGGTCAAGGCGTCGATTGTCGGCTCGATCATTGGCAACCTGCTGCTGGTGATGGGGCTGAGTCTGCTGCTGGGCGGCTTGAAGCACGGGCTGCAAAAGTTCGACTCGCGCACCGCCGGGCTGAACGCGACGCTGCTGATCCTGGCGGTGTGCGCCCTGGCGATCCCGTCGCTCTTCGACGCGGCCATTCTGACGAACAAGGCCGCCGAACTCGGCTTGAGCGAAGGCGTGGCGCTGGTCATGATTATTCTGTACGCGCTGAGCGTGCTGTATTCCTTCACCCACGCGCACCCGGAAAGCGAAGCTCACGGCGCAGTCACCCGCGAGTCCGCGCATGTGGCCCGGTGGAGCGTCCGCACGTCGCTCATTATCCTGACGGTGGCGACGGTGGGCATCGTGCTGCTGAGCGAGGCGCTGGTCGGGGCGGTCGAACATGTCACCGAGACGTTCGGCCTGAGCGAATTCTTCATCGGCATCATCATCATCCCGCTGGTGGGTAACATCGCCGAGCATCTGGTGGCGGTGCAGGTGGCGCTCAAGAACAAGATGGAACTGAGCCTGGCGGTTTCATTGGGATCGAGTTTGCAGGTGGCGCTGTTCGTGGCGCCGGTGCTGGTGTTCATCAGCCTGATTATGGGCGGGGAGACGCTGCTGCTGGTCTTCAGCGGGTTCGAGCTGATCGCGCTGATCGCCACCGCGCTGGTGGCCGCGCTGATCGCGCTGGACGGCGAGTCGAACTGGCTGGAGGGGGCGATGCTGCTGGCGGTCTACATCATGCTGGCGCTGGCCTTCTTCTACCTGCCGTCAGCGGGCGGCACGGTTCCGCACCCCTGAGCGATGCGGCCTAGCGTGGGGATGACGACGCTGCTGCGCCCGCTGCTGATTCTGTGCGGCGGGCTGCTGCTGGGCACGGGGGTCGGGATCGCGGCGGCGGGGGTGGTCAGCCGGGCGCTGCCGCTGGAGGCGCTGTACCTGATCGCTGACCGGGAGGGCGACTTCCATATCTATGCGCTGGATGTCCAGCGCGGCCTGATGCCCCAGGTGATCGAGGAGGCGGTTTCGCCGTCGAACCTGCTGCTTTCACCGGACGGGACGCGGGTGATCTTCTTCGCCTCCAAAGGGACGACCAGTTTCGATCTGGTCCCGTATGTGATGGATTGGGACGGGGCGAACGCGCGGCCGCTGCCCATCGACATCCGTGATCCCAACGAACTGAGCTGGTCGCCGGATGGGAGCCAGTTGGCCTTCACCGCGGCAGGGGAGGAAGGCCGGGACATCTACCTGATGGCCGCGGACTGCCTGGTGAACCGGAGCGACTGCGAGGGAGCGATCCGGCAACTCACGTCCGACCGGGTGGACAACCTGAACCCGTCGTGGTCGCCGGACGGGCGGATGATCGCTTACAGCGCCAGCCAGGGGAGCCAGTTCGATCTGTACGTGGTGGACATCGCCGACGGGCAGGCGCGGCAGCTCACGACGCACCCGACCGACGAGTTGGGGCCGCGCTGGACACCGGACGGCCAGTCGATCCAGTACACGGCCTACAGCCGGGGATTGTATGCCAGCCAGTACATCATCCCGGCGGAGGGGGGCGTGGCGCGGCCGTTGATGCAGGGTTTCTCGGCGGCGTGGTCGCCGGATGGGCGCTGGTTGGCCTATGGGCGGGCGGGGCGGTTGATCCGGGCGGCGGGGGGGCGAACGGAGGAGGCCGAAGTGCTGGCGGAGTATCCACGGGGAACGCGGCTGTGGTCGCTCACCTGGGCGCCGGACGGGGGGGAACTGGCGTATCTGGTCGATCTGGGGGGGCTATCGCCGCAGGTGTATCTGCTGGGGCAGGACGGGGTTCCGCGGCGGCTGACCTTCGACGAGGCGGCGTACTGGTCGCCAGCATGGTGGCGATGAGGGGGAAGAAGTTAATAGTTTATAGTTTATGGTTGATAGAAAAATGCGGGTAGCTATTAGCTGATAGCTTATAGCTTTTAGCCATACGGAAGAAGTCAATAGTTTGTAGTTCATAGTTTATAGTTGATAGAAAAATGCGGTGATAGATGAGAAACTTGATAAGAAAAATAAGAATGAGAATGTGAGAATCTTGAGAATCGTCCGAAATGTCGTCCAAGTCGTCCATGCCGGACGGACGAATTGGCACAAATGGCATAAATGGCGGCAGCGGCAGAACGGCAATTTTGTGCCAAAGGCCTCGCATGTAAGCAGTGTTCTGCCAGAAGTGCTGCAAATGCTGCAAATGCAAATCCGCGAAAAGTTGCAAATGTTGCAGTTGTTGCAGTTGCAATTCCGTGAATCTTGAAACTGCAATGGAATGCGACAATCGCGGTCGATAGGTTGTGAAGGCGCGACGGGGGAATCCCGGACGGCAAGAATGCCGTCCCTACCCTGCCATATCCCTAGGATAGCACAAAATGGGCGGGTTAGGGTGACATTTTGGTAACTCTTTTGAGGGGAAAAGGCCGTTGGGCCGGAGGCTCAAGCCTCCGGCAAAGTGAAAAAGCCTGCTGAAGCAGGCTGGGGGCAGGGAGCAGGGATTGGGGATTAGGGAAAGGCGGGGAACAGGGATTAGGGGTT
>JAEUQZ010000277.1:0-6667 GCA_016788965.1 Anaerolineae bacterium
GGGAGAGGGACTTGGCTCCCCTTCTCCCAGCGGTACTCCGCGCTCGGGAGAAGGGGCTGGGGGATGAGGGCTGACAGCAGGGCTACGCTCAACGATCTTACAAAGCCTTTTGACCGCGCTGAATCGCGTGCAAACTGGCGCGGAATTCGATACCATTGAGAAACCGTTTGTTTCAACGCCATCCTTATGGATTCTCAGGCTGATCGAAGCGCCGATGCGTATCGAACGCAGTTCTTCCCGGCTTTCATTCCGCAGGCAGCGCCGCCGACGTTCCGGCTGCCTGTCGCTGGCCGTGCTGATCGGCATGGTGGTCGGGGCGCTGGCGATGTCGTGGAACTGGCTGGGTGGGCGGCTGATGCCGGCCGCGCAGCCCCGCGCGGAAGACGCGCTCACGGCCGCCGAGCAGTCCTTCGCTCAGGGTGATCTGAACGCGACCATCGAACACGCCCGCCGGGCGCTGGAAACGGATCCGAGCGATGACGCCGCGCTGGTGCTGCTGGCGCGGGCGCTGATTTACCGCAGCTATGTGGATTACAACCGGGGCGCAGACCGACAGGCGGCGCTGGATATCACTGCCGAGGCGCTGGCGAACCAATCGAACAGCGTGATCCGGCAGGCGATCCGCGCCTACGCGCTCCAGGCATCTGGGCAGCCCGTGGAAGCCGCCCGGATCGCGGCGGATGCGCTCAAGCTGGACTCGACGAATGGGCTGGCGCGGGTGGCGCTGGCGCTGGCTTATGGCGGCGTCGGCAGCTTCGAGATCGCCCTGCGCGAAAGCCAGCAGGTCGCGCTCGATCCGGTATGGCAGCTTGAAGGCCAGCGGGCGATGGCGATCAGCTACAGCGACCTGGGTGATTACCGCAGCGCGATCAAGGCGGTGGACGCGGCCATCCGGCTGAATCGCCACTTGATTCCGCTGTACTTCGAGCGGGCGCTGTATGCCATGCAGACGGGCGATGCCGATCAGGCGACGGCGGCTTACTTCCAGGTGCTGAGCTACGACCCGGAGAACGTCAAGGCGCGGCTGCGGCTGTGCGAACTTTCCAGCCTGCTCCGCGAACGCGAGGCTGCCATCCAATACTGTCAGGACGTGACTCAGCGTGCCCCGGACTGGTCGGACGGGTGGTATCAACTGGGGATGGAGTATTTCTTACAGGGGAACTTCCAGGGGGCGCAGCAGGCGCTCCACCGCTGCTCGACCCTCCAGACCATGCAGAACGTCCCCATCCCCAACCGGCGCTTCGAGTGCTGGTATGTGCAGGGGCAGGCGGCGGAAATCCTGGGGGACTGCGCCAACCTGATCGCCACCTACAACGAGTTCCGCGCCATGCAGACCAGCGCCGATATTCAGGAGACCTGGACGTATCCACCGGAGGGGCCGCCCGGATGCGTGACCCCCACGGCCCCGCCGCCGCCCTGAAAGCGTGGATCGCGCGTCAGCCCGGCGTAGGTTTTGCAGCGGTTGAGTTTTGGCCGAGCCGTGCGATACTACAGACAATCATCCGATCCAGTGGCTCATAAGGCATCCCTGAAGATGAACACCCTCCGCCGACTCTGCACCCGTTTGATCGCCGTGATTCTGCTGCTGCCTGTGGGCGCGGCCGTCGCGCAGCAGCCCTGCGCCGAACTGCCCGTCTGCGACGCGGCGCTCGGCCTGCCGAAGACCACGCTCGACACCTACCCAGAACCGAATGTGTTCCCGCTGCCCATCGACGACTCTGTGCTGTACGACCGCATCTACCGGACGATCAAGGGCGGCTCGGCCATCCATGATGTACCGGGTGGCAATGTCATCGAGACCTTGGGGCCGGGCTTCAGCTATGTGACGGTCAACGGCTTCGCGGGCGACTGGGCCGAGATCGACGAGGGCAAATGGGTTCCGAACACCGCCCTGACCGAGGATGTGCTGATTTCGCGCTTCTCCGGGGTCAAGCTGCCGGATGATCCGCTGCCGTATCCAACAGCCTGGGTGATGCGGCATCTCCGCGCCAGCGAGCAGCCCGGCGGTGATGCCTCGGAGAATAACCCGTTCATGTACCGCTACACCCTGGTGACGCTGTACACCTACGTCGAAGTGGACGGCAAACGCTGGTATCAGATCGGGGAGAATCAGTGGGTGCATCAGTTCGATGTCGCCAAGATCGCGCCGATCACCCGCCCGGCGGAGGTCGATACAGTCAAGTGGGTCTCGGTCGATCTTTACGAGCAGACGCTTGTGGCCTATGAGGGTGAGAAGCCGGTCTTTTCAACGCTGGTTTCGTCCGGGCTGGAGAAGTGGCCGACCAACGAAGGACTGTTCCATGTCTACCTGCGCTTTCCGCGCACGACGATGAGCGGAGCCTACCAGCAGGAAGACTTCTACTTCCTCCAGGAAGTGCCCTGGACGATGTACTTCGATGATGACATCGCCCTGCATGGAACCTACTGGCACGACGGCTTCGGCTACCGCCACAGCCACGGCTGCGTCAACCTGTCGATCACCGATGCGAAATGGCTCTACGATTGGAGCGCGGACGAAACCGACTACAGCGTACCGAACGATCCGGGCATGGCGGTCTACGTCTTTAGCAGCGGGCAGTATGATTAGGGGGGATGTTCCCCTGCCCGCACCCAGACTTTTCTGGCTTGTACGATCCTGGGAATATTCATCCGAAGGCGAGCGACCGTAGCTCGTCCAACGGCTGTTCGTCCCCGAAGTAACGTACCCCCCTGAGTCCACTCAAAGTGTTCTGACCATACCTGTTGTCTTGGATTGAAGAGTGGAACAAGTTCACGGGTTTCAGGATCGACGGCAGAAGTTGCCTGGGCTTTGCTCAAATTGCAGGACGCGCATGACAGACACAGGTTGCCGAGGTCATCCCCCTCATCAGGATGGATGTGTTCAACATGCATCGCCTGACCTGTAACGCGCTGCCCAGTCTGGCAGTATTCACATTGAAAGCCAGCGCGTTGATGAACACGCTGCGTGATCTCTGCCCAGGAGAGCCTATTCATCTGTGGATTTCATATCCTCAAGCCGCACCTTGAAGCCGCGATCCAGCAGAATATTCATGGCGGTTGCCTTCCGCAGGGTGAGGCGCTGCCCCTGCTCGACCAGGGCGGCCAACTCCTGATACTCCGCCTCGGTGATCGTTCCCTGCGTGTTCCCGTCCATCAGAATCGCCATGCGCTCTTGTTTGGGGCGGGGCATCTGTTCGCGCATCATGCTGAACAAGGCATCGTCGGAAAGATACGCCATCGCTTTCAATTCAGCCTGTTCGGCAGCGGGTAAATCGATCAGCGGCTCATCGAACGCATCTTCCAGGCGGGCAAGGATCACCTCATCGAGCGATTGGGCGTGCTGTTCGGCAAACTGGCGTGCTCTCTCCAGCAGGCGGTCGGGAATGGAAATGGTGTAGTCGCTCATACGCCCTCCATCACAATGCTTGTCGCTCAACATGTTACACCCAGCAAATCGCAGGCGCTAGAATTCCCGCGATCCCTGTACGCTACCGAGGATGTCTTGCTCCCAGGGCCGCGCGAATCTGCTCGACCAGCAGAGCGTACTCTGGTTCTTCCAATGTGTGGCGATTGAGCTTGAATTCGTTGCGGGGCCACTCTTCCCAGATCGGTCTCCCCCAACGAGGATCGGTCTTGTAACGCGGAACAATGTGCCAATGCAGATGCGGATTGGTATTGCCCAGCAGTTCGTAATTCATATGGTCAGGGCTGAGGGCGCTGCGGATCGCTGTGGAGGCTGTCCGCAAATCCTGCATGAACCCCAGATATGCTTCCTCGCTGAGCGCTTCCAGATGGGTCGCGTCCCAGGCTGAGAAACTCAGAATACAGTAACCCCGAAATCGCTGCTCGCGGTACAGGAAGAGCGTCGAGATACCCAACTCGGCGATCCAGAGGACATCATCGTTGTCTTTAGGATGTACGGGCATAGGCCTCCCTTCGATAACATGCTGTTTATACTACCCGCACGCGGCCTCACCCACAAACCCAGCGGGAGACCACACCGGCGGCATGTTGCCCAACGGGATACCCTCCGGCAGCGTCCAGGTGGAGGTGGTCAGGTCGGCCAGCGCCAGGGCGTAACTGCTCCGCAGCGCCAGCCAGCGCCCATCCGGGCTGAAGCGGGGATAATCGGCGTAGCTCAGCGCCGGATCAGGCAGGACGCGGGCGGCGTCGGTATCGGCATTGCCGACCAGCGGCACGCGCCACAGCACATTTTCAGCGATGCCCTGCACATCCCGCGCCGCGCCCAGGATGGCGGTGCTGTCCGGGAACCAGGTGGTATCCAGGATCAGGCTCCACTGGTAACTGAGCGGCGTGGGGATGGCTCCGGCGGCGTTGGCGATCATCCAGAAAGTGTCGTTGTTGGGGCTGGGCGAATAGATGAAGCTGACCAGCAGCCCATCGGGACTCCAGCGCGGGGCGCGGACGCTGCCAGTCGGAAAATCGGTGAGCGGGTATTTGGTCTGGCCGTCGGCGCTGACCACCCAGAGATCGGCCTCGCGCAGCAGCGGCCCCACCGGGGCAGAGCCGCCCTCCGGCGTCGGCACGGCGGTCGCGGCGATGTCCGCTCCGGCAGGGCGCTGGGTGAAGGACAAATACGCCAACCACTGCCCATCCGGCGACCATTCCGGCTCATGCTCGTCCCCGGTGCGACTGTAGAATTCAGGGACGCCGCCGTTCGCATCCACCCAGGCAATGTGGGTCGTGCGGCGCGGGGTTCCATCGGGGGCGGCCTCGACGCGGATCAGCGTGAAGGCAATGCGCGATCCATCCGGCGACGGCTGCGGTTCCCAGACGCCCCACTGTTCGGGCGGCAGTTCGTCGAACTGCACCAGGGCACGGGCGTCGCTTCCGTCCAGGCGGGCGCTGTAGGCGCGTGCCAGCCCCAGGCCGTCGCTGAGCGTGTAGATCAGGCGGCAGCCATCCGCCGAGAAGCCCCAGACCATATGCCAGCCATCGCCGAAATAGAGCGAGCGCCGCGCTCCACTGCCCATATCGAGCAGCAGGATTTGATCCTGGGCGGCGCTGGTCACGGCCAGGAGCGGGCCGCTCAGCGGCGGCGCATCCTGCGCCTGGGCGGGGGACAGCATGAGAAGGGCAGCGAATACGCCGCAGACGGGGACGGTCACCAAGCAGCGGAACAGGGACGCGGTGATCCGCGCCCCTGCTCGATCAAGACACGGCCACAACGGACTTTACCGCGATGTCACCGGGACAGGGATACCTGACTGGCTGCGGAACGCGCCCAGTGCCGACGAAATCCAGCCCTTGACCAGGGCGTTATCGCAGGTGGCCTGAACTTCGTACCACTCGGCGCGGGGATCGCGCCCGACGACGACGTATTCCCACTGCCCGGCGATGGAGCAGAGCGGCAGGGCCGTGTCATTCGGCGCGGCTACCAACACCGCCTGGCTGTACAGGAAGAAGGTCGGCTGCGCCACCACGCCCTGCGATTCGACCACGGGCACGTCGGTCAGGTTGCCGCGGGCGACCAGGAACTCGGCCTTCGCCCAGCCGACAATATCATCGGCCTGCACCAGCCACCACGAGAAATCGACATTGCGACCGAGCGGGATCAGCCTGGTTCCGCCATCGACGATGCCGACCAGGGTGTATTCCGGGCCATCCCCGGTGCGGAGCGAGAGGTTATCGGTGTTGACGATCAGGAAGCCCGGCAGGGCATCGATCACATCATCGGAGTTGGACGGACGCGGCGGGATGGCATTCGGATCGACCGAGGGCGAGGTTTCGCCGTCGCGCAGCAGGCCGACGCCTTCCGGCAGCGCCCCGTAGGTGGGCAGTCCTTCGCAGCTTCCCGTGGTCAGGACGATCACCTCGTCATCGAGGTCGTTCCCGGCCAGGCTGACGACGCGCAGCGTCAGCGGGTTGTACTGCGGTTCCGCCCCCCAGGGGATCAGGCTGCCGCCGTCCCAGGTGACTTTGCCGCCGACGAAGAAGCTGTCCACGACCGGATCGTAGATGATGTTGCCGATGCCGTCGGTCGCCACCACGATGAAGGCCTCGCGGAGCGCCCCGGTGTTATCGCGGTCGAGCAGGATGTCCCCGCTGCCGGTGAATCCATCGCAGCTTAGCGCGAAGGCGGCGCTGCTGTTCTCGCCGGCCAGTGCCGGCCCGATTGTCACAACTACGGTGAGGAGGGCGACAAGCGCCACGACGAGATGAATACGCCGCATCATAATGGTTTAACCCCCGATGTGATCCGCAAAATGCAGTCGTTCTTTCTGTATCATATCCCGATTGCGGCTTTTCGCAATCTCGGCAGACGGGAAGGTTTGTGTCTTGAGGCTACGATTCGGCTGACGGGGCTGATTCGCCGGAGCCGAAGTCGATCTGTTCGTAGATTTCGGCCAATCTCAGGGCGCAGGCAATCGAAGTCAGCGGCAGGGAGGCTGGCTGGCCGTGAACTTCGCTGAGCTGCCACAACCCGTTGTCCTGCCGGGCAAAGCGTTCCACGTGCGGGCTGTCCTGTGCAACCAACACATATTCCTGCAAGGATTCCAGTTCCCGATACCGCTGGAACTTCCGGCCACGATCAAACCGTTCGGTGTTCGGGGACAGCACCTCGATTACCACGGTGGGATTCAGCAGAATGTCCCGCGAGTCGCCGTCGAACTCGGCATCGCCGCAGACCACGCTGATATCCGGG
>JAEUQZ010000277.1:6677-6953 GCA_016788965.1 Anaerolineae bacterium
TGGACGGGGTTCGCACCTTCATGTCCGAAGGATAGACTTTGCAGGGACGCGCACGCAGTTGGGTGTACAGCGAGACGTAGATACTCCCGGCGATGAGGTTGTGCGCCTCGCTCGCCCCGGACATGGCATAGACGCGCCCGTCAATGAATTCGTGCTTGACCTCGCTCTCGCGGTCAAAGGCCAGGTAATCGGCTTCACTCATTGGCTTGTCGATCATTGGCAGCGCGGACATATCTTGCAGCCTGTGATTCAATACGGGTCGCACCCATTATAGCC
>JAEUQZ010000278.1 GCA_016788965.1 Anaerolineae bacterium
CTCATTCTTATCATTCTTATCATTCTTGTCATTTCGCTCATCGCCACTGCCTGGAGCATTCTGTATGGCTAAAAGCTATAAGCTATCAGCTAATAGATACTCGCATTTTTCTATCAACTATAAACTATCAACTAATAACTAACGATCTTCCCTAACCCCCAATCCCTGATCCCTAACCCCTACTCCGCGCCCACGCAATCGTCTCGGCCATACCCTCCTCGATCCCCACCTGCGGCTGCCAGCCCAGCACTCCCCTCGCGCGGGAAACATCCGCTGCCGAGAGCCGCATATCGCCCGCGTGGGCCGGCTTGTAGATCACCGGGTAAGTGTCGCGGGTGTGGCCGAACGCCCGCAGCACGATATCGGCCAGCGTGTTCACCCGCGTCGGTACGCCCGTCCCCAGGTTGAACACCTGCCCCGCCGCGGCGGGATGATCCAGCGCCGTGATCCACGCCCGCGCCACGTCCGAAACGTGGACGAAATCCCGCGCCTGCTCCCCATCCGAGTAAATCGTGATCGGCTCGCCGCGCAGCACATTGCCGAGGAAGATGGCGAAAACCCCCTGGTAAGCGTTGGTGAGGCTCTGGCGCGGCCCATAGACATTGAACATACGGAAGGAGGTCACATGGAAACCGAAGCCCAGATCAGGCCGCAGCGCCGTCGCGTGGACGTAGCGCTCGGCGGCCAGCTTGGTGATGGCGTAGTACGAGATCGGATCGGGCGGGGCCGTCTCCGGCGTCGGCGTGATCGGCTGGCTGCCATAAATGGTCATCGAACTGGCGAAGAGCAAACGCGGAACGCGATGCCGCAAACAGGCTTCCAGCACGCGGATCGTGCCCAGCGTGTTGACTTCCAGGTCGCCAGCCGGATCGGCGAAGGACACGCGGATCGAGGCCTGCCCCGCGATATGAAACACCGCGTCGATGCCCCGCCCGAAGACCGCATCCAGCGCGGCCGCGTCCCGCACATCGCCCCGCACGAAGTCGGCTCCCGCCGGGAGATTGGCGCGGTTCCCGGTCGCCTCGTTGTCCAGCGCCACCACCTCGAACCCCGCTGCCAGCAGCCCCTCAGCCAGATGGCTGCCGATGAACCCTGCTCCCCCTGTAATCAACACCCGCCGCGCCATAGTCGCTGTGTATCTCCCTGATGGATTGGTGGTTTTCCCTAACCCCCAATCCCTAATCCCTAATCCCTAACCCCTGCTACTAACCCCTGACCCTCACCGCCCCGCGCAGCAGCGAATCCAGCTTATCCGCGCCTTCGAGCAGCGTCTCCCCCAGGAAGATGCCGCTTACCTGCTCGCGCCACTGCGGCGCATCGTTGAAGATCTGCCCACCGTAGCCCACAATAGGCCGCCCGGATTCAGCCGCTTCCGGCCACATGTTGCGCCAAGTCGTCAGGCTCCGCGCCCCATCTTCCATCATAGCGACCAATACCAACGCCGGCGCGTGCAGCTTCCGGGCCAGATCGACCACATCCTTGAGCGGGACATTCTGCCCCAGGTAAGCCACCGGCCAGCGTTTCCGGCGCAGCAGCACCCCCATGATGAGCAGGCTGCCTTCGTGCCATTCTTCCGGGGCGCAGGCCAGGATGATGGGCGGGATGCCCTCATACGGCGTCGGCGCGTTCATCATCCACATCAGCAGGTGATGCCGCAGGAAGTGCGTCGCCAGATGCTCGACCGCCACACTGATCCTGCCGTCCAGCCAGGCCGTGCCGATGTCGCGCAGCGTTGGCGAGATCACATGGGCAATCAGTTCCTCCAGCGGGTACAGCGCCAGCACCTCGCCGAGAAGCTGATCCGACCCGGCCAGATCACCCGCCAGCAGCAGCTCGGTCAGCCGCTCCTGAAAGGCCGGCAGCGAGCCGTCCATCGGCCTCGGCTTCACCGACGGAACTGGGAAGATATCCTCGGTGCGGCCCTGCTGTTCGAGGTGCTGCAAAGCGCGGATGGCCTGCCCGGTCTGCATCCCCTCATCCACGCGCGACTTCACCCAGCGCAGCCGCAGCACTTCTTTCTCCGAACACAGGCGGTGTCCCCCAGAGGTCCGCACCGAATTCGGGAATCCATAGCGCCGCTCCCAGACCCGCAGCGTGGCAACCGGAACGCCTGTCATCCGCGAGACGATGCCGATGTTGTACAGCGGCTCGTCGCTGATGCCTTCCAGGTGAAGTTCATCCATCATAGCACCTGCTAACTCGACAATAGCTCTTCAAAATCCATTCAATAGCTTGTCAATATCCATCATAGCACACACTCAATCCGCCAGCAATGTGTTCACCTTTCATGGCCGTTTCCTCTCTATACCTGGAAGCGCACACGCTCCCCGGCGCGGAAAGCCAGCGGCAGCACCGTCGGCAGGACGCTGCCGGCCGGATACAGGTACAGGTTCAACTCGCCGCCCGTCAGCGCCCGGTATTCTCCCCGGATATGTGCCCCGTCCACTTCCAGCCGCAGCAGCGGCACATCCAGCACAAAGCGGCGGCGCGGGATCGATGGCCGGATGACCAGCCCATCGCCGCCCGGCGCGGGTTCGATCCCGCAGGCGCGGATCAGGGCGAACAGCGCCATTGCGTCGGCGTTGGCGTTCATCACCGGGAAATCGGTCATCGGCGTGAGTGGCGTGCCCCAGGTTCCGCCGGGATGCTCGGCGGACAACCCGTTGATCCCGTCCGGCGCCGACCAGATGCCGAACCAGATGGCCGGGTACTGCTGGGCATGAACGGCGAAGGTGTGCCGGTTCAGCGAGCGCCAGGCCAGTTCCCGCCGTCCCGTCCGGGCATAGGCCCAGGTTAGAAGCTGCGATACCGCCGGCCAGGTCATCCCGTCCGGGATCAGGCTGGCTCCGATGGGCGACGGGCGGTCGAGGGAGGCTTCAACGCGCTCGATCAGCGCCGCTTCATGGCCGCCGTTCTTGGCCGTGCCGCTCAGCAGCGCCCAGACCTGCGCCTCCAGCGTGAAGCCGTCGATGGGAACAGATTGGTTGGTCACGCCGCGCAGGATCGCCCGGTTGTACCAGCCCTTCTCGTTCCACTGCGCCTGAACCGCCTGCTCCAGCCGCTTCAGCCGCCCATCCTCGATTTCCCGTGCGATATCCGGCGCGAAGTCGCGCAGCAGGTTGGCGAGCAGCGGCAGCACATACAGGGCCATCTGCGTGTTGGGCACGGATTCGCCGTGCTGCTTGGAGTTGAGGTAGGCCACCCCGAGCAGCCCATCCTTCAACGCGGTCTCCAGCACAATCGAGTCCGACCAGTCTCCGGAACGTACTCGGATCAGGCCGTTTTCGCCGATACCGACATACTCGAACAGGTGCTTGAGCGCCAGCCGCGCATGTTCGATCACCCGCGTGCTGGGGGTCAGCGCCGGTTTATCCGGCGGGTAGAACGGCACTTCTTCGTCCAGGAAGCCGAAATCGCGGGTCGCGCCCAGGTATTCGGTCAGCGCCAGCAGGAAGAACAGATCGAGGTCGGACGGGTTAGCGTGGACTCCCAGCCCGTTGGAGAGATAGCCGTGCCCGGTGAAGGCGTAGGGAATTTGCCCGGTCTGGCGGTCGGTCAGCCGCATGATGAGCCGCAGCATCTCCCGCGCCAGCCCTGGGTTGAGGTAAACCATCGGCAGGCTGAAGAGCGCCTGATCGCGCGGGACGCCATCCGAGCCGTGCAGGAACAGATAGGCCGCTCCCTGTGGGACATGATGTACGCCGTGAAAGGCGTTGTAGACCAGCGCCGAGAGCAGGTTGTAGCTGTGCCAGGCGGCCTCGCGCTGGAGGACAGGGTCTTCCCCCGTCCAGAAGTGAGCGATATCGCCCCGCCAGGTCTGCTGCATGTCGTAGAACAGATCGCGCGGCGGTTTCACACCGATCAGCGGCAGCACCGCCTCCGGTTGGCCCATCCCGTACCCATACGACAGCCGCCGCGTCTCGCCAGGATACACCGTCAGGCTACGCCGCAGCACCATGCAGTAGGGCATCGGCTCCAGCGGCGAATCGGGCTGGAAGGGCGGTTGAGTCTCCTGCCGCAGTCCGTCCGGGTGGCGCGCCCCCCCTGCCCCGAAGAAGGCCGCCTTATGGATGAAGTGCGCGTCTGGATGCCCATCCAGGTCGGCCAGAAAGATTGGATCGGGATACCAGTTGATCGGCGCGGGTTGATCCGGCGGCGGAGCATCAGGGGGCGCTTCCTGCCGGAACAGGATCATGCCCTGCTCGGCGCGGTAGGTGATCGAATTGGTGAACTCGCGGTTCAGTTGGCGGCGCTGCTCATCGCTGATCGCGCCGAAGCTGCCGCCCCGCAGCCACTCCAACCGGAGATGATGCACATTCACATCCCAGTATTCATGATGCCGCACCTGTCGCGCCTGCTTCCCCAGATTCTCGATCCACACATCGATCCGCAGCGCGGGAATATCCCCTTCCGGCGCGAACACGCGGCGCGTCACCCGCAGATCGCGGTAGGTTGTCTCGGTCTCGAAGTAACCCATCCCGAAGCGCCGCCGCGTCTGCGCCCCATCCGGGCGGTAGCGGTAGGCCGTCGCCCAGACGGCCGTCCCATCGTCGATGTAGCTGTAGCCGCCCGCGTAGGCGTAGCGCACCGCCTCCGGGTTACGCCCGGTGGGGACGGGCGGCGGCTCGGCCGTCAGCGGTTCGTCCTGGTGTGAGAGCAGATCGTAGGAACGTGCCAGCGGTTCGTAGGCTTCTTCCTTCAGCCGCGTCAGATGCTCCAGCGGCAGCGTCGCCCGGGGCTGGTTGGCCGCTTCCGAGGGAGCCGAAGACGCCGCGTAGTAGGGCTGCGGCGCGGGCAGCGGTCGCCGGAATAAACCGCTTACGAACCGCACCAGCGCCAACACGACCCGGCTCACCAGCCCGATCAGCCCGCCCGACGGCCGCGGCGAGTCCCAGGCTTCAAATTTGTTCAGGATGATCCCGCCCCGGTCGGCCAGAAACACCTGCACTGTGCCGTCGTTGGAGGCCAGCGCCGTCACCCGGCGGTTGCCCACCTGATGCCAGTGATCGCGGCGGTCGAGGTTTTCCGAGTTCGGGTAGCCTGCCCGCGAATCGGCGTACTGGTCGAAGGTGTAGTCATAAACCGGCAGCCCGATGTGATCCAGCGTCCACTGCCCGAAGATGCCGCTGCCTTCGGGGGTGGCGGTGAACGTCCGGGGATCATCCGCCTGAGCGTTGATGCTGGGCGGCTGTAGACGAGGACGGCGGAACTGCATCCGCTTCAGCCGCGCCCACCAGGTGAGTTCGCGCAGATCGGCGGCTTCCAGCAGGGCGCTGCGACGCGAGCGGGGTCGGTTGGTCATGCGGCGATTCTCTCCGGGGCACGATGAGACGCGCGGCCATCCGCGCAGGTCGCCCCATTATCGATCTTTCAGCCATCCCCGGCAACCACTGACCCCGACTGCGCTTATAATGAAACGTGTGCTGGGCTGCCCGTGAGGAAAAACTCGTGTCCAATCCACTGCCGGATGATCTGCCCTTTGACGACTGGATCACCCACCTCTTCGACCATCCCGAAAGCGAAACGCCCTGGTACTATGCCTTCGATCATGCCTGGTGGGATGCTGCCCGGCAGCCCCGCCGCGCGGTCGATTACCTGACGCGCCTATTCTCCCAGCCAAGCTCGCGGCTGGCCTCCTTCACGAACGACCAGATCGGACACGGCCTCTGGTTCCTGTTCGAGGCCGATCCGGCCTACACTTCCGCCATCGTGAACCTGGAAAATCCAGTTCCGATGGATGACCGACTGCGGTGCATTGCCAGCATGGTGACGTTCTTCAGCGACCTCTTTGCCGGGCGGTGCGCGTCTTATCTGGGCCACCTGGAAACCTCAAGCAGTTGGTCGCCGGAGCATAACCAGCTCAACATGGCCTGCTACATGTGGTGGGATATGTTTGGCGGATACCCCCTCGTCCAGACGCCCGGCTCTCGAAGGATCACCGAGGCCTGCCTGGATGTCATGGAGGCCACCTTACGGATCGACTCGCTGCCCTGCCGCGAAAGCGCCCTGCATGGCCTGGGACATTGGCACAGCTATGCCCCTGAGCGGGTTGAACGAATCATCGACGGCTTTCTGAAGAACACCCCCAACATCTCGGGCGAACTCAGGCGCTATGCCCTCGCTGCGCGGACGGGCTGCGTTCTGTGAAGTCAGCCGCCATCCTGATAAGCACAGGCCGCCGTTCATCGCTATAATGAATGCTGACCAGAGAGAGGAATGTGACGCGGATGCTGAAGACCCGCATACTGACGCCAGAGGCATTCGAGGCGCTGGCCGACCTGCCGGAAAACCGCGACCGGCGTCTGGAGTATCACGATGGGGAGATCGTCGAAGTGGTCTCGAATAGCAAATCCTCCCGCATCGCCGCGCGAATTCTGAGCCGCCTGGAGGCTTTCGTCAGCGAGCGGCGGTTGGGCTTTACCACCGGGGCGGATGGCGGCTATATCATCGCCGGACAGCGTTACATCCCCGACGCCGCCTTCATGTCCAGGGATCGACAGGCCGAACCGCCCGATGCCGCCTATAACCCGGTCGCGCCCGATCTGGCCGTAGAAGTCCTCTCGCCCACCGATGACCGTGACGCGCTGCGGATCAAAGTGGTGAATTATCTTTCAGCCGGGACGGTAGTGTGGCTGTTCGATCCGGAGAAACACCGCGTCGAAATCTACCGTCCGGGACAGCCGGAACAAACCCTCGACATCGACGATGTTCTGGAAGGCGGCCCGATGCTGCCCGGCTTCAGCCTCCCCATCCGCGACTGCTTCGCGCCCGGTTAATCCGCGCCGCGCGGGAACTGTACCTGTGCTATGGCGTTTCCCCGACTGTAACCTCCCCCAACTCGACAAACCCATCCGTGACGGGATTACCCGCCGCATCGACCGCGGGCAGCATGGCTCCGGTGGCATCCTGCACGCCGACGGCCAGCGTATACGCTCCAATGGGGGCATCGG